>JANOXC010000182.1:0-4282 GCA_031418215.1 Bacteroidota bacterium | reverse complement strand
ATTGACAGTGTGAAACTTAGTTTTTGGCAAAATATAAGAACGGAGCAAGGCTGGGATGGACATCGACTAGAGTATAGTAATGATAATGGCAATAACTGGAAAGTTTTAGGTGTAAATTCTGATCCTAATGGCGTAAATTGGTATAATGATAATGTACTCAATAGTTCTTTACTTCCTGCCTGGACAGGCCATAGTACTTCAACATTTTTAAATGGGTTTCCCAGTAGTACAAACTATAACGGTTGGATCAATTGCCAATATAAGCTTTTAAGTATTCCAGACTTAAACAACCAGATTAACCCTGTACTGTTTAGATTCGCATTTACCTCCGATGCTTCAGTAAATGCTATGATAAATAGTGCTTATAGTGGAATCGCCATTGATGATTTTAAACTTGCATTGCCATGTAATGATATAATGATGTTGTCTATTGATAAACCCATCAATGGTGCATTGGAAGGAAGTGTGGGTACTCCATTGGTAACTATTAAAAACCCAGGCAGCTTTCCTATTACAAGCGCAGATATTATTTCTTGTATAACTCCAGCTAATACCGGAATTACAACATGTTCAACTTTTCACTGGAATGGATTGCTTAATCCTTCAGGGACGTTTCCGGTTTATTTATCACCTATTGTTATTCCTCTCGGGCAATATGAATTTTGTGCATTTGCTCAATTAACTGATGATTGCGATCATAGCAATGATACAGTTTGCGTCAGTTTGAAAGGAGTACCGGCCTACTCCTTGTCAAATGGTAATTTTTCTGATTCTTTTGATAGTGCAGAGCTGGGGTGGGTTTCTCAGAATTATTTATCGGGAGCACTAAATACAGAATGGGAACTTGGCACACCCAATTATGGTTCAACAACAGGGGCCCATAACAGCCTTAATTGCTGGGACATAAATCTTGATACCTCATATTTTGAGAATGCTAATTGCATGTTGGTTTCTCCTTTTTTTGATTTGAGCAATTCGATAAATGATTCACTGATATTCTGGCAAAATTATAATACGGAGAATGGAACTGATGGAGTTAGGTTGGAATACAATCTTAATAATACAGCGACATGGTTAGTTCTTGGTTCGCCAAATGACACAAATACGGTAAATTGGTATACCAGTTCATTTATATCCTCAAGCCATAAGGCTGCCTGGGAAGGAAATAGTGGTGGATGGATTCAATCCAGTTATGCATTATCTTCTTTCGGTGCTGCAGCTCTTATCCGGTTTCGGTTTATATTTTCTTCTGATGCGTTTACCAATGCAGACGGATATTCCATCGATGACTTCAGCATCCATGGAACAGCAGTTTCTTCAATTAATGAAGAAAGTAATAATTCAGGAATAATATTATATCCAAACCCTGCAAATGATCTATTATATATATCGTTTGAGAAAGAATTAACTACAGAATCTACCCTAAGCATAAGATCGATAGGTGGGGAGGAAGTGTTTTCAAAGAATTTTACAAATGGAAAATCATTTGATGCTGACATAAAAAAACTTGAGCCGGGGATTTACTTTACTACCATTATAGTGGAAGGTAAGAAATATTATTCAAAATTTATTAAGTTGTAATTTGTTTGAAACTCTGTTAAAATAGTCAATGCATTTTTGAATTATTGTTGGGTTCCTTCTGGCTAAATATTTTTTTAATAATCGGAACCTTTTGCTGAGTTTGACGTTGTTGCTTTCTGTCTGATTTTTTCAGTCATTAACCTGAACTTTTCAACCCGAAAAACGTATATTTGATTCATCCTGATTTCTCTTAAAATATGATTGTATTAAAATTTGGTGGCACCTCCGTTGCTAATGCACAAAGAATTGAAGGCGTCCGTGCCATCGTTGCCGGGCTTACTAAGAAAGATAAAAAGCTGGCTGTAGTGTGTTCTGCACTGGGCGGGGTAACCGATGAGCTGATCAAAATGAGCCGACTGGCATCACAGCAAAACGATGATTACATTGAAGTTTATAATGCCATCCGTCAGCGTCATCAGCAAACCGTTCAGGAACTCGGATTAAGAAAAGATAAGGCCCTGCATGATTTTATTGAAGATACCTTCAGTGCACTCCATGACATTATTCATGGTGTTTATCTCGTGAGGGAACTTTCCTCACGCACTTTGGATTTCATCAGTGGCCATGGCGAGGTGTTATCAGCGAAAATTATTTCCCATTATTTCAATTCCAAAAAGTTAAAATCCAACTTCCTGGATGCGCGAACGGTGATTGTAACTGATGAAAATTTTGGCTCAGCCCGCGTTGATTTTTCGAAAACCAATCAGCATATCAGTAAACATTTTAAGAAGTCAAAAAGTATTGAAGTTGTCACAGGATTCGTTGCTGCTACTCAGCATGGTGAGATGACAACATTAGGACGCGGAGGTTCTGATTATACTGCAGCTATTTTTGGCGCAGCTTTAAACGCTAATGAAATTCAGATTTGGACGGATGTGGATGGTGTGTTGACATGTGATCCGCGGAAGGTTAAAAAAGCATTTCCTGTTGCATCTATGACTTATATAGAAGCCATGGAAATGTCTCATTTTGGTGCCAAGGTAATTCATCCGCCAACCATTCAACCTGCTTTGGAGAAAGGCATTCCATTATATATAAAAAACTCTTTCAATCCTTCAGCACCCGGGACATTAATTTCCACCAAATCTGTTGATGGCAATTATATGATCAAAGGTATTTCTTCCATTGATGATATTGCTTTATTGACACTCACCGGAAGTGGTATGGTAGGTGTTGCTGGAATTTCTGCCCGTCTGTTTGGTGCGCTATCACAAGCCAGCATTAATGTGATTTTAATTACACAAGGATCTTCTGAACATACCATCAGTTTTGCTGTAAAACCTGCTGATGGAATTATTGCACGAAAAGTAATTGAGGAAGCTTTTTCATTAGAGATTAAGGCACATATGATTGAACGCATTCGTGTGGAGGATAACCTCAGCATCATTGCTGTAATAGGGGAGAACATGCGCAATCAGCCCGGTATTTCAGGAAGGTTGTTTCAGTCTTTAGGGAAGAATGGTATCAGCGTTGTTGCTACGGCGCAAGGTTCGTCAGAATTAAATATCAGTGTTGTAATTAAGAAAGAAGACCTTAACAAAGCACTCAATTCCATCCACCAATCGTTTTTCCTCAGTGATGTAAAAACACTGAACATATATATTGTTGGCATTGGCTTGATTGGCAGCACGCTGATCAGACAGTTGGAAAAGCAGAAACAATATCTTAAGGTTTCTCATTCACTTGAAATCAATATTGTAGCAGTTTGTAACAGTAAGAAAATGTTGTTTAATGAAGACGGGATTTCTCCAACGCGTTACAAAGAACTGCTGGAATCCAAAGGGGAGAAGATGTATAGTGCAGGATTTGTTTCGAAAATGAAATCGCTAAACCTAACACACAGTGTTTTTGTTGATTGCACAAGCAATGAAGACATTGTAAAACATTATGCTGATATTTTAGATCAGAGCATTTCTGTTGTAACGCCTAACAAAATTGCCAATTCCGGCAGTTATGAAAGTTATTTGAAACTGCGTAATACAGCAAAAAAAAGAAATGCAAAGTTCCTCTATGAGACAAATGTAGGAGCAGGGTTGCCCGTTATTACTACGCTCAGTGACCTGATGAATAGTGGAGATCGTTTAATCAGGATCGAGGCTGTTTTATCCGGCACACTTTCCTTCATATTTAACAATTATAAAAAAGGAATTTTGTTTGATGAAATTGTTAAGGAAGCACAACAGAAAGGATATACAGAACCTGATCCCCGAATCGATTTAAGTGGAAAGGATGTAGCCAGGAAGTTATTGATCCTTGCGAGAGAAACGGGAATGAAAACAGAGATGAAGGATATAAGTATCGAACAAATACTTCCTGCTGAATGCCTGAAAGCTAAAAATGTAAAAGATTTTTTTGTCGCTTTGAGAAAATGTAATTCCATTTTTGATGAGCGAAGACAAAAAGCTGAGAAAAACAGTAAAGTATTGCGTTTCATTGCTACACTTGAAAATGAAAAAGCATCTATAAAATTAGTGGAAGTGGGGGCCAGCCATCCATTTTATAATTTATCGGGCAGCGACAATATTATTTCTTTTACTACGGAGCGTTATCATGATCGGCCTCTTGTTGTAAAAGGGCCTGGTGCAGGTGCAGAAGTAACAGCAGCCGGAGTGTTTGCTGAAATTATTTCAATAGCGAATTATTACGAGTAAATTATATTTAAAATGAGCATGAAGAGGAATAGTATTAAAGTTTTTGCGCC
>JANOXC010000181.1:0-1746 GCA_031418215.1 Bacteroidota bacterium | reverse complement strand
CGATAATTTAATTAAACAAACAGCATTAACTGATGTACATATAAAACTTGGTGCTAAAATGGTCCCTTTTGCCGGATACAGTATGCCAGTTCAATATACCGGCATAAATGATGAACATGAAACTGTCCGCAATGCAGTTGGTGTTTTTGATGTTAGCCATATGGGTGAATTTATTTTAAAAGGTCCGGATGCATTGGATCTCATTCAACGTGTTACCAGTAATGATGCTTCGAAGCTTGCAGATGGCAAAGCACAATATTCTTGCTTTCCAAATGAGAAAGGAGGTATTGTTGATGATCTCATTGTATACCGAATGGATGAAAACACTTTTATGCTTGTAGTGAATGCCTCTAACATCGAAAAGGATTGGAACTGGCTGCAGCAATTTAATGTGAAGAATGTGGAGATGCATAACATTTCCGACAAGACATCGCTATTAGCTATTCAAGGTCCTTATGCTGTAGCAACATTGCAAAAACTTACTACAACAAATTTGTCAGAAATTCCATACTACTGTTTTGCTAAAGGAGAGGTGGCTGGTTGCAAGAATGTAGTAATTTCAAATACCGGTTATACCGGTGCAGGTGGGTTTGAAATTTATTTTGAAAACCAATATGCAAATAAGATATGGGATGAACTGATGAAAGCAGGTAAAGAATTTGGTATCAAGCCAGCCGGTTTAGGTGCACGTGATACACTGCGTCTGGAAATGGGGTTTTGCTTGTATGGAAATGACATTGATGATACCACTTCTCCATTAGAAGCCGGGCTGGGATGGATTACCAAATTCACCAAAGAATTTACCAATAGTAAAAATCTGCAGGCTCAAAAAGAAGCCGGGATCACCCGGAAATTGGTGGGTTTTGAAATGATTGATCGTGGTATTCCCCGTCATGATTATGCAATTGTAGATGATAAAGGCAATTCTATCGGACGGGTTACTTCTGGAACACAATCACCAACATTACAAAAAGCGATCGGATTGGGTTATGTGAATAAAGAATTTGCGACTGAAGGAACCACCGTTTATATCAGTGTGCGCGATAAAGCCTTAAAAGCAACAGTGGTTAAAATTCCTTTCCTCAAAAAATGATTTTTTAATTTGAAAATTCGATAATTTGAAAATGAAAAGCAATATGATTTTAAATTTCAATCCTGGTTCTGCAATTGTAATTTTAAGATTGGCGATTCCGATAGCTATCGGGATTCAAATTTTCAAGTTCATTTAAATGCCTCTATGAGTGAAATAAATAGTAAGCCTAAAATAGACGCTTGTTTTTCCCCTTATCTCTATCCTGTTTACCGGGATGATAAAAGTATTGTTGTCATCATTGACATTCTTCGCGCTACTTCTGCAATTTGTACAGCACTAAACAATGGTGCAAAGGCAATTATTCCTGTTGCTACTGTTGCTGAAGCCATGGAGTATAAAGCAAAAGGATATTTAGCGGGCGCTGAGCGTGATGCTGTGAAGCTCGATGGATTTGATTTTGGTAATTCTCCTTTTCATTATATGGGAGACAATATTAAAGGAAATGAGATTGTGCTTACCACCACCAATGGCACGCAAGCAATCGATGTTGCAAAAGATGCATACATGGTTGTTGTTGGGTCTTTTCTCAACATTGACGCATTATGCAATATGTTAGTTGCACAAAAGCGAAGTATTTTATTGTTATGTTCAGGATGGAAAAACAAATTTAATCTCGAGGATGCATTGTTCGCCGGTGCCGTTACGGAAAAAAT
>JANOXC010000180.1:0-3336 GCA_031418215.1 Bacteroidota bacterium | reverse complement strand
CCATCAACCCATCAGTAAACCTGCCATGTTTAAAATGTCCGAGCATGAGTTCTTTAACTGAATTCCAGAAGTCAGGGCCAACAATTGTATTGATTCCTGCATCACCAATCACGGCAAATTTTTTCTCTTTTAATGCGAGGTAAATCAATACACCATTACGTTGTTCAGTCTTATGCATTTGTAACTCTGCAAAAATAAATGCAGCTCTGTCCATCACATCACCCTTACAATGATCTTCAAGGTAAACGCGTATTTCGCCGGAAGTGTTTTTTTCGGCATCCTTTACCGAATGACCAATACGCTCTTTATCCTGAGCAGTAAAATAATCGAGAGCTTTCATTAAAACTCAACCTTCGGAGTCTTGGAGGCACCTTTATCAGCTTCGAAATAAGCTTTCTTGCTAAAGCCAAACATGCCCGCTAATAAATTTTGAGGAAAACTGCGGACATAGGTATTAAATTCCTGAGCTGTGTCATTGAACTTCTGACGCTCAACTGTGATTCTGTTTTCAGTTCCCTCGAGTTGAGATTGTAAATCGAGGAAATTCTGATTGGCTTTCAGGTTGGGATATTGTTCTGCAACAACCATTAAACGTCCCAAAGCAGAACTCAGTTGTCCCTGAGCTTCCTGGAATTTTTGCAAAGCCTCAGGTGTTAAATTTTTTGGATCAACCCGAACTTGGGTAGCGCTTGCCCTTGCTTCAATAACTTTTGTGAGGGTGGTTTGTTCAAAATCGGCAGCCCCTTTAACGGTTGCAACAAGATTTGGAATCAAATCGAGCCTTCGCTGGTAAACATTTTCCACCTGGCTCCAGGCATTTGATACCTGCTCATCCTTGGTTACCAAATTATTGTAGGTTCCTGCAAAAAGTCTATATATAATAAATAATACTACGGCAATAACAGCTATTATGATGATTGAGCGTTTCATTTTTGGTTTTTTATTTAGGCAGCAAAAGTAACAAAAATTGAAATGTAAGGGAGTTGGACAATTTTCTTCCTTTATGTCTTCAAAAAACAGACTGAGGGTTATATAAAACAGTTTTAACGGGATTATATATTGCAAGCCCAATGTCTTAAGTTAAGATTCATTTGCTATTTGACCCCTATGGGGTCTTATGTTCATAGCAATTGCATGTTTATTATTATACGACCCCTACGGGGTCGAAATTCTTTAACTTAATGACATTGATCGCAAGCCACCGCAATGGAGATTGGTTTTATTACTTCTGAAATACAAATCCCTTTTGAAAAATTTTTAACAGAAGAGTTTTCTTACTTGATATAACAAAAAGAAACATGGCTCACTGATTGGGCATCAATGAGTCGTACAATATAACATCCCGGGGAAAGGCGGATTGCTTCCGGATCCAGCAGGAAAGTTTGGCTGCCATCTTTCTCTACACCATCCAACAATGATTTTACCAATTCACCTGTACTACGGATAAGATCCAATTTTACATTTTTTGAAATTGCATGAAAAGAAATAACAGACTGGTTAACTACAGGATTAGGAGCAATAGAAATACTACTTTTATTGTTAAAACGGGCAGTAACGATTTTTGATTGTGTGTATATCCCATTGTAATCGACCTGATGTAATTTGTAATAATAATTAATTCCAGGTTTTGCATTCTCATCTTCAAAACTGTATTTGTTAACCTCGTTGCTTGTACCATGCCCATTCACCCATCCTATTTTATTAAAATCAAACTGATTGGTACTCCGGTAAATTTCAAAACCTGAATTATCTTCTTCACTGGCAGTGGCCCAATCAACAGAAATCGAATTACTTTTTCCTCTGGCATTTATATATAACCATTCCACAGGAAGTGGGGTGCTGGTAGTTTGAGTTGTACCAAAGTTGTAAATACCATTCATGCTTTTGCGGGAAACGGCAGTTACGGGTGATGCCAGGCAAACCCCATTGGCTATTCCCCAGCCGGTTCCATCATTGCTCATTATAGTCCATCCATTTGCTGCATTTGTATAACTTCTGTTGTAAAGTGTTAAATCAAAATTTCCGGAGGTGGGAGCATTGGAAGCAGTAAATGACCAAAAGCCATTGTCAAGTGCATTAGAAGCAAATGTTACGTTGCAATCGAATATACCTAAGGGGCCTGGTAAACTGGGATGTGTAGTAAAACTTGCCAGCAGGTTATCAATTGAGGTTGGTGTTGCAGGATCGTTAAAATTGATATTGGCCAGCTGATATCCTTTAGAACTATTGCCAACAGGAAAATCATAGGATCCTTGTGTATTTATATACCTTCTTAATTTTCCTTCTATATAACTGGAAGCAGAACCAGCTGAAATCGCATTGATGTTCCTGTTATTGATTTGAACCTCATTAGCATTGGTAATAATTTTGCCTGTATCAAGTGTTAAGATGGCAGTATTGTTTAACGACAAATTTGAAAAAAGTGATACACCGGGACCTGTATGGTTCAATCGAACATTAGCTAGCAATCCCGCATTATTATATTGTTGTGAACCTGAACCATTAAATTCCAGCAAGCCTGGAGAATTAACGGTGTACAACCCCAAATTGGTAAAATTACCAGTTACTTTAATATTCTTGGTGTTGACATTAAATGTACTGGTTGCATTGGCGATATTGAGAAATCCTTTAACATCCAGATGCTGATTTAACTGAACAAATCCTCCTGTTTTATTTATTTCTAAGTTTGGAAAGGCGCTGGTTTCAGTAAGGTTTCCGCTTATCTGTTGAACAACACTTCCATTATTAAAAAGCGCTTTGGATCCAACTTGCGCATCAAGTGTTCCATTATTGGTATAATTACCGCAGATCGTTAATGTTTGTGGAGATTTTAAACTCAATATACCACCAGCGTTAATAGTCAATGATTGACAGGCTGCACCGGCAGTATTAATAACAGGTGGATTTGTAGCAGAAGAAATTACTGCATTTGTAGAACAAGTTGGGATGGCACATCCTCCCCAGTTAGATGGCTTAAACCAGTCGTTATCTGTTGTGCCAGACCAATACACAGTTGCATTTGAACCTGTGCCATAGGAAATATTTGAACCATTACTAGAGTTGATAGTAAAACCACTGGTACTTGTTAAGTAATTACTGATCACTATTACATATTTTTCCCCGGCATTAACTGGCAGCTTTTTTTCATAAGCTGCACCAAATCCGGGATAAGCGGGCGGGTTCGCCCCAGCATTACTGCTCCATAAGCCGGTAACACCCAGGGAACTAAAATTACAACGTAATGGAACTGAACCAGCGGCAATGTTTGCACAGGTAACAGCCCCTGATCCTCCTGTTTTCCACACTGCAAAATCATAATCAGTACAAGTGGTACTC
>JANOXC010000179.1:0-3997 GCA_031418215.1 Bacteroidota bacterium | reverse complement strand
CTTCTTTAAAAACGCCAACAGGGATGACAGGCTTTTGGCTCTACTCGGGTTACGACAATGTCTTCTACAGCAAAGCAAGAAGTATGGCGCGCTACGAAATATTAATACAAAATAATGGAATCTGGAATACAGATACTTTGTTGCATGATACAGCCTATTTTAATCAAATGATTAATACATCACAAACGCTGAACAATTCATATGGGTACTTATGGTGGTTGAACGGTAAATCATCTTATATGCTTCCAACCCTTCAAACTATATTTCCCGGTTCCTATGCTCCCGATGCGCCTTCAGATATGATTGCCGGCCTTGGTAAAAACGGACAAATTTTGAGCATATCACCATCTACCGGGCTAGCATTTGTAAGAATGGGAAATCAACCTAACTCTCCAATTTCAGAAGTTACTACTTTGTTTTGCAACCAGATCTGGAAGAAATTAAATGCCATCATGTGCAATTCCACATCCTACAATGAACAGGTAAAACCAACAAATAGCATCTATATATATCCGAATCCGGCTCAAACATCAATAAATATTGCCGGGCTGAAAAATGCACAAGGAACAATTGAAATTTTAAATACCATGGGTGAAACTATTATGCGCCCAAACAATCAAAATAATATAGATGTATCAAAATTGCAAAGCGGAATATATTTTATTGAGATCAGACAGGGAGCTCTTTTTACAAGGATAAAACTTGCTAAAAATTAAATTTAATATAGCAAAATACAAAGGCAATAATTAAATTCCTTTAAGAAAGAACATTGTCATTAAAAAACAAGCATCAAGAATAGATTACATCATATTTTGAATTCGAATTAAAAAACATCTCTTCAATCATGCGGCGCATGCTCCATTATTTTAAAAATATGAAGTAAATAGGGAAACAGTGCATCCATGCTTTCACTTGCCCCTCTTGTAGATCCGGGCAACGCTACAATCAGTGTATTCCCTTTTAATCCTGCAACACTTCTTGAAAGCATAGCATAAGGCATTTGTTCCTGTCCATAACTTCTAGCGGCTTCTCCTATTCCCGGTATTTCCCGCTCTAATAAAGGTCGAATGGCTTCAGGTGTTACATCTCTTGTTGATAACCCTGTACCACCTGTGAGAATAATTAAATCAATTTTCGCATCATAAAGCGACAACACTTTTTCCTGTATTACTTTTTTTTCATCCGGAATGATGCTGTAGTCCTCAACGTCTACATCTAATTTTTCAAGTTTTGAAATAATAGCTTTGCCGGCTAAATCCTGTTTCCTTCCAGCTGAAATACTATCTGAACATACTATAACTGCAGCTTTAATAGTATGGCTCAATTGATCAATATACTGTGACTTTCCACCTTTCTTATTCAATAATTTAATGCTTACAATCTCTATCTCTTTATCAATAGGCTTAAGCATATCATAAATCGTAAGTGCAACTACAGAAGCACCATGCATAGCCTCAACCTCTACTCCTGTACGGTAAATAGTGTGAACTTCCGTTTCAATAACAATTTCAAGACCTTCAATTCTATGAGAAACTGAAGCAAACTCTATTGGTAATGGGTGGCAATCCGGAATCATATCACTGGTTCGTTTGATACCGAACAATCCTGCTACACGACTGGCTTCCAGCACATCGCCTTTGGGTACAGTTTTATTGTTAACTGCATCTATCGTCTCCTGTTTGCTCACCTTTACAATTGCCTGTGCTATAGCAGATCGATGCGTCTTTATTTTATTAGTTATGTTAATCATATGGCTATAAATATTCTAATTGTTTATTTTCCATTGAAAACTATCGTCTTCAAATATTTCCTTTCCCCAAACAGGGACTTCCGATTTTATTCGGTTTACTATATAAGTACAGGCTTCTATTGCAAGACTGCGATGCTTTGAAGAAGTAAAGACAAATAAACTTATCTCACCGGTATTCACACAGCCATGACTGTGATAAATATGCATACAGGTTAAGTCGAACTTTCCAAATGTATCTTCACGTATTTCCTCAAACTTCTCTACAGCCATTTCAAGGTAGGAAGTGTAGTCAATTGCTTTTACCTCTTTACCATCAATCACATCATTGCGAACTTGCCCGAGAAAAATACTGTGTGCGCCTATATCTTTTTTGGTGCTGTGCTTGGCAATAGATTCTCCTACAAATTCAGGAGAGATAGCTCCTTCCACAAATACTTTTTTAATTTTCTTTTTCTCCATTGATTTAATTAGAAATAATTTGATGAAGTTTTTTCCATGCCAAAATTCCTCCTGATAAACTAAATGCTTTACATCCTGAAATTTCAGCTCTCAGAAATTTAACAGTTTTGGCACTCCTACTTCCAGTTTGACAAAAGACAACAATTGTATCTGAAGAATCTATCGAAGAGATAATTGACTCGATGCTACTGAAAGGGATTTGAGAATGAGAAAATTCATTCACTAATGGCAACTCATTCTTTTCACGAACATCAATTATTCTTATTTTCCCATTTGATATTAAAACATCAAGTTCTTCAGCTGCAATTTCATCATTTGCATTATGCCGGTTACAAAACCAGTCATAATCAAACTTCAAAAACTCAGTTTCGGATTTTGGAATCAGGTTTATACTTTCTTCTGTAGGGGAAATATTGAATTTGTAAAATTCGTTTGAAAGCATATTATAATTAACGATCTGATTACAAAGTACCTCATTTACGCCGGCAATAATTTTAATGGCTTCTGTTGCCTGCAACATTCCAATGATGCCCGGAACTACACCCAACACTCCGGCTTTATTGCAGGATAAAACCGAATCCGGATCAGGGGGCTCAGGAAACAAATCCCGGTAATTAGCACTTCTTCCTGTTACTTTATCGGCTAAATTAAAAACTCCAACCTGTCCTTCAAACCGAAGCACTGCACCATATACCAAGGGCTTTTTAAGTAATACACAGGCATCATTTATCAGATACCTCGAAGCAAAATTATCAGTACCATCTAATACCAAATCAAATCCTGCTATGATATGAAACGCATTTTGGTTATCAAGTTTCATTATAAATGTCTGCACTTCAATCTCCGGATTCAGCGTTTTAACTTTATTAGCTGCAATCTCAGCTTTTGGTTTTCCTATGTCATCAACAGAATAAAGAATTTGCCTGTGAAGATTTGAAATATCAACAATGTCATAATCAACAATACCCAATGTACCAACACCGGCAGCAGCAAGATATTGAAGAGCAGGACAACCTAACCCGCCAGCTCCAATAACAAGCACTTTTGCTAAAGACAATTTCTGCTGCCCTGCTTCACCAATTTCTCTTAGTGAAATTTGTCGTTGGTATCTCTGATAGATATCTGATGTATTCATTTCCACTTATTTTATCCCCCCGAAAAAGGTGGCAATAATGCAACTATATCTTTATCATTCAATACAGTATTTACATGTACTAATTGTTGATTTACTGCAACTGAATATTTTATTGATGTTAATTCAGGAAAGGCTTTTGTTAGCTCTTTAATCAAACTATCCGTATTATTTATATCTGAATAAATGAACGACGTTTTACCTGTTATATCAGTAATTTGTCCGAATGTAAGTATATTTATTTCCATTATCAATTCCGATGTATTGCCTTTTCAAAATCACTATTTGTATTGATATTCATAAATATGTTACCTGCAAATAAATCATTAATACCAACATCAAGCTTTAAAACATTGAAATATTCAATCAAATCGTGCATTTTAAGCATTCCATTTCCAATCAACTCTTCCCATTTTGGTAAGCACGTTTTAGAATAAACACCAAAAAGCGGCTCTACATTTTGATGATGGAGCGGTATCGTTATCTCAGATTGAAATGCATTTTTAACTACAAATCTAATTGCATCTGAATTTACAAAAGGCATATCACAACTTATAATGAAATTTTTTTCTGTAGTGGAATGATTTAATGCCGAATAAATACCTCCTGCAGGTCCAATATCATGTATTAAATCATTGATAACCTCAAATCCAAAT
>JANOXC010000178.1:0-6796 GCA_031418215.1 Bacteroidota bacterium | reverse complement strand
CAGTTGGTGCGCGCGATCCCAGAATTACTCCTATTGGATATTACCTAAGAGAATACAAACTAGATGAATTACCGCAACTCATCAATGTATTAAATGGTAGCATGAGTTTCGTGGGACCTCGTCCGGAAGTAAGGAAATATGTTAATCTTTATACGAAAGAACAACTTCAAATACTAAACGTGAAACCCGGCATCACAGACCCTGCTTCAATTGCTTTCTCCAATGAAAACGAGTTGCTTTCCCATGTAACTGATCCTGAAAAAGAATATATAGAGAAAATAATGCCTAAAAAAATTAGTTTAAATCAAACTTACATTTTTCAACGCAGTATGGTGCAGGATATGAAAATAATGCTTCAAACAATTGGAAAAATTATTTCGCATTAATGAATAAAAGCAGCATCCTTTCAATCTCTTCCACTTTTTCCTGATCACCAAGCTTTTGAAATGAAAAAGCTAGATTTCGCAACATTCGTTGAATCATGTCGCGATTGGTACAAGGCAAATAGAATCCAGGTGAAGTATCTACATTCAGCTTCTTAATAAATTGGTCAACATCAGCCTTTCCGAATACGGTGCCCTTGCTGAATGCATTGATATAAAATAAGACCTTTCTCAATTCAGGATTTTCAGCTGGTTCTTTTTCAAGATAAGCTAATACAAAATGTTCCGGGAGATTTACTCCATAAACAGGAATGCTTACCTGTTGACAGGCAAGTTGGTAGATAATGCTTAATAACAAAGGATTTCCACGATGGCTTTCTAAGACAGTATTAATAAAAGAATTCTGGGGAGCATGGTAATTACTTGTATTGCCACCAAATCCATGTGTCACAAATAACACATGATTAATAACATTGATCTGCTCCAATGCCGTCATGTTCTCATTTAACTCCAGCCAGATATCACGCTTGATTTTATTCAACTGCTCGTGAATCTTTTCCTCATCGAGATCAGGATACTGATATCGAGCAATGATGATGGCCCCTAATAATAAATCTTCATCCCTGGTATAAATCCATAGTTTAAGTTCTTCAAAAAGTGTATCAAATTGAATTTTATGAACGATATGTTCAATCCGCTGCTGTTGTAAAGCATCAAAAGAATTAGACCAGGCATCTTCCAATAAAGGAATTGCTTCACGGCCTATACTGACCAACTTCTCTTCAATGTGCGAATAAATTTCTTTATCCGTATCATCTAAAAGGCTGATGAGGGCTTTGATTTCACTATTGTTTTCAGGCTGCAGTTCCATTCTACAAGTTTACGTGAAAAATTCCGACTCCCCAATTGAATCAGATGAAATTATTAACAGTAAAAGGTTCAAGAGTTCTAAGCGCAAATCCTTTCCTGTCAAGTCTTTCGGAATGGATCACGTTGTACCCATTTATCAGGAGGCTGCGAAGGGAGAAACGGTCGAAGCAAGTGATTTAACACTTTATTATTTAACTTAATATAAGCAACATAATCTTCAGGTACGGCACCTACGGTACTTTTCATTTCCATGGCCGTGCGTCCAAAGTTGAGTTGTGGTGATTTACATTGAATGGCGTCCTTCATCAGACTGTACAATATATTCTGATATAAAGCATGCGACTTATTCAGATGATAATCGATACCAATATGATGTGCGTCCAATTCTTTATCATTTTGTAATGAAGTATAAAAAGCAACAGGTTCATCTTTATCGAACCAACATTTTACATTGAATTTATCTTGCAACTCCACTTTTATGTTATATATATATTGAATATCGGGATGAACAACACGAACCGGTGACTTCCCAATTACAGCTTGATAAAGAGCATCCAGCTTAGTTGAGAATTTCAAAATGTCGTGAGCATATAATTCCCTGAGTTCAAGGGCAGCAACTTTCTCTATTACTGTTGATGCCCTTAACCGATATTTTGAAGATAATGCCATGAGATAATCTTCAAAATCATTCCAACCGGGATTAATTGCTACTACCATTACAGGATCCATAACAAACCGGATGAACTTCTCCTCTTTAAATTGAGCAGAAAGAAAGTCGTTGTTAAAAGGAAAATCTTTTGACAAGAACACACTAACCTCGCCTGACACCTTGAGGTATTCAGTAATCGTATTTAATACTTCTATATAAATATTTGCCAATGCTGAACGGTTCTCTGCTGAGCAGGCAATACCATATTCTCCGCTTGCACACATATTTCCATTTACCAAAAACCACTTGGCTCCGCCTTCCGATCTTCTGATGAGCGAATCAGTTATCTTATCACTTACCAACTTCAGGAATTTACCATAAGGTTCGACATGTATGATTGAACCAATTTTTACAGCAGAAAGATCAATGGCTTGAAAATAAAGAGCTGCGAATGGTAAGTCATTTTTATATAGTAATGCGTAAACAAACTGGTGACTTTCTGTCCATGATATATCCAACGCTTTTAAATAATCTATCGATAAGAAAAGCGATAACCCATCAACCAATTTATTCCAATGCGCTGTTGGAATTTCATCTGCAGATTTAAAAAGTTGCAATGAAAACCCTTCACGAATGGAATAAGTAACAGGACGAATCATATTTAAAGTCTATTATTTATTTGCCGCCTGGTTAATCATTAGCTCCCTTATATATTTTACAGGTGCACTACCATAACTAAGAAATTGCTCATGAAATTTCTTAAGATCAAATGTCTTTCCTTGTTTTTCCTGCAGCTCAGTCCGTAATGAATAAATTTCTGTAAAACCTGTAAAATAACTGCAAAGTTGCACCTGAGTTAATTTAACACGCCTCCATTTTCCTTCTGCCTCTGCTTCCTGCTGAAAATCTCCTTCAATCAACAAGCGTTTTGCATCTTCTTCACTCATATTCAATACATGGACGCTATAATCAAGAATGGTGTTACAAACCGAACGTAAATGCCATTTGTAATATAACAACCATATTTCCGGTTCGTCATTTCCATAACCATTTTCCAACATCATGCGCTCAGCATAAACAGCCCATCCTTCAATCATTGCGCCGTTACCGAATAAACTCTTTATCAGGCTTGGGGAATTGTTGCTGTAAACAAGTTGCGTATAATGCCCGGGAATAGCCTCATGAATATTTAAAATCTGCAGTACATAATGATTATACTCACGCAAATAACTCTCCGCAGCTTCAGGGGTATAACCTGTTAAAGGAGAAACATTATAATAAGTATTGGCGTCTTTATCAAATGGACCTGGAGCTGAAATGGAAGCACCTGCGCCACCACCTTCCATGTAGCCGGGAGTTTTTCTAACTTTTAATGGTTTTGCAGGGTCTATATATATTAATTTTTTTTCATTGATAAAATTTACCAAATCAGGAATTTGTTTTTCAATGGCTGACAGGAATTCTTCGGGTTTTACATGATTTAATGAAAGGCGTTCAATCATTTGCTTGATTAGTACCAATGAATCTACTGGCATCTTTACATCTTTAAAATACTTCGGCCATAACTGCCTTGAAAGGTTGGCCATTTCATGGTGAATTTCTGCCTTACGCTTAACCGCCTTTTCATACATTTCCTCAGCAGTAAATTGAGATACGATGTCGTAGTCAAACTTCTTGTCAAAATAATCTTTACCTATGCGGAAGCTTTTACTATTTGCAACGGTCATTCCCTTTCGTTTTTCCTTCAGCCAACCAACATAGTTTAGCATGGCATTTTTAGCCGTTTCAGCCAATACCAACATATTATTTTTTTCTTCTTCTGAAAGCGTTGAACTGTTTATTGAATCTCTTAAAGCCTTTCCAAATACCTCTTCACAGGATCCTTCATTTTGTAAAATGGCAAGATCAGTGTGTTCAATTGTTGGCGTGGTGATCAACTTTTTTCCTTCCTCATAAAAAGCTGAGACATTTTGCATACGCTTGCTAAAATTTTTAAGACGCATTTCAAGCGAAACATAGCGGCCATTTAAAATTTCAGCGAAACCGCCTGCTACATTTAAAAAGGAAGGGTCCCATTCATAAGACCTAAAATCTCGTCTATACCATACTTCACTATTGATTTGATCCCGTATCATTTTGTAATCAATGCGATTGGCATCAGAAAGTTTAGTCTCATCATAACTGCCCATACTATCTAATAAAGCCAGATAATCCGCAGTCTGCTTTTCAATTAATCCCTTTGACGGAATTTGCAAAACACTATCAAAATCATGCCTTCCCGCAAAAAGCGCTGCGGAAGGGGAAATTTGAAAAAATTGTTCAACAAAATAATTTTTAAAAACTCCAAATTTTTCATCTTCTGTAGATTGATCCACAACAGTTTTACTGCCACAAGCTGACAGCAAAATCGTAAATCCTGCGAGACAAGAGACAAATAAGGTAAAACGGCAATATTTTTTCATACTTCAGATATATTTCAGGATATATTGACGAAAATAGCTGTTATTTTGCCTGCTCGAAAGAATAAAAACATTTTATGAATAAAAACACTTTAATAGCAGTTGTCTGCTTAATAGCAATTGAAGGAATCCATAAGAGTGAGGCTCAGCCATTACTTTACCCTACTCCAAGAAAATCAGCTCAAATTGATATTTATTTTGATGAAAGTATCGCCGATCCTTATCGTTGGATGGAGGATGATAGATCTGTTGAAACAGCCAAATGGGTGATGGCTGAAAATGAGTTAACGACAAATTATCTTAAACAAATTCCGTTTCGTGATACGCTTTATAACAGAATGAAAGCACTGTGGAATTATCCCAAATTTAACCCACCTTTTAAAGCAGGTAATCGTTACTTCTATTTTAAAAATGACGGATTACAGAATCAATCTGTTTTATACGTAATGCCTAGTTTGAATACTGTTCCGATGGCATATTTTGACGCCAACAAACTTTCAGTTGATGGAACAGTGGCAATCCAACAATTGATTCCTTCGAATGATGGGAAATACATGGCATTTGTTTTAACTCAGGCAGGCAGTGATTGGAATGAAGTACGAGTTAAGGAAGTATCGACTATAAAATCCTTGCCTGAGATGTTGGGTTGGATTAAGTTCTCCAATATAGCCTGGAAAGATTCCGGTTTTTTTTACAGTCGTTATGATGTTCCAACCGGCGATGCACTTACAGGAAGGAATGAAAATCACAAAGTTTATTATCATCAATTACATAAAGAACAGCTCACAGACTCTCTGATTTTTGAAGATAAAGCAAATCCATTACGCATCTATAGAGCTTATACAACTCCGGATGAGCGTTTTCTTGTGCTAAATGGAAGTGAATCAACAAGTGGCAATAGCTTGATGATTAAAGATCTTTCGAAAATGGGGAAATTGAAAATTATTGTTAGCAGTTTTGCAAATAGTTTTACGCTTGTTGGAAACATTGGTAATGATTTACTTTTCCTGACTGATTATAAGGCACCACGTAAACGGTTAATTCTTATCAATGCAGATTCTCCAAAGGAAGATCAATGGAAAGAACTGGTTCCTCAAAATGAGGACATTTTAATTGAAGCGGAAATGGTTGGAAAAAAAATGGTGCTGCATTACATGAAATCCGCCTCCAGCCATTTATATATATATGACAGGAAAGGCGTAAGAGAATCAGAAGTTCCTTTGGGTACGCTTGGTACTGTTTCAGAAATAAATGGTAGTATTAATGACAGTTTATTTTTCTTTGGTTTTACAACATTCACCTCACCTACTGTTACATACCGATTCAATACTGGTAATTATAGATTATATGTGCAGTCAAAACCCAGGTTGCCTTATAACCCTGATGATTATGAAACAAAACAAGTTAATTATTTAAGTAAGGACGGCACTAAAATTCCGATGTTTATTGTTCATAAAAAAGGGTTGGTTTACGATGGAAAAAATCCAACACTACTTTTTGGGTATGGCGGATTCAACATTAGTAAAACACCGGAATTTAAACCTGAAAGAATGGTTTTCTTAGAGCAGGGAGGAATTTTTGCTTTGCCATCCTTACGTGGCGGCGGGGAATTTGGTGCAGACTGGCATTATGCCGGAACAAAACTCAAAAAGCAAAATGTTTTCGACGATTTTATTGCTGCCGCCGAGTATCTTATCAATGAAAAATACTCCAACACCCAACAGCTTGCCATCAGCGGCCGTTCCAATGGTGGATTGCTTGTTGGTGCAGTGATGTTGCAGCGACCTGATTTGTTCAAGGTGGCACTACCGGCTGTGGGCGTTATGGACATGCTGCGATATCAAAGATTTACCATCGGATGGTCTTGGGCTGTTGATTATGGAACCAGTGAGAATGAAGCAGAGTTTAAGGCAATTCGAAAATATTCGCCCTTACACAATATCAAAGAAAACACAGATTACCCTGCGACAATGATTACCACGGCTGATCATGATGATCGTGTTGTACCTGCACATTCGTTTAAGTATGCTGCAACTTTACAGGAAAAGTATAAAGGTGCGAACCCGATTTTGATCAGAATTGATGTTGATGCCGGACATGGATCAGGAAAGCCAACAACAAAACTCATTGATGAGCAAGCTGATATTTTTTCTTTTTTGTTTTATCAATTGGGGATGAAGATGTAGGGAATGCAGAATTTAGAATTTAGAATTTAGAATCAAGGAGCTAGAATGTTGATTTATTTAAAAGATATTGATGCTTCCTTTTAGTCTTGTGAAAAATTAATCATAGTTTCTTCGGATCAAGTTTCTAATGCAACAATTTTGTTATTAATATGAACTTATCATTTACTGACTTAATTTTACAATATTAAGTAAAGCGGATTTGAGCTCTGCTGGAGAGTAACTCAACTAGGAATAGCTTAATCCATATGC
>JANOXC010000177.1:0-12902 GCA_031418215.1 Bacteroidota bacterium | reverse complement strand
CCACGCAGCGCTGAAACGCTTGATGAAAGTGAACCCGGTACTTTTAAAGACCGTTACCTGATGGAGCGGATTCCTCATCTATTGATTGAAGGGATGATTACTTCCAGTTTTGCATTAGGTGCCAGAACCAGTTATATATATATACGCGGCGAATATTTTTACATATCAAAGATTTTGGAAGCAGCTATTGAGGAGGCTTATGCGAATGGTTGGCTTGGTAAAAATATTTTAGGAACCGATTATTCGCTGGATTTATATGTGCATGTTGGTGCAGGCGCATACATCTGCGGAGAAGAGACAGCGTTGTTGGAATCATTGGAAGGGAAACGCGGCAATCCTCGCATTAAGCCGCCATTTCCTGCAGTAAAAGGATTGTATGGTTGTCCAACAGTTGTGAATAATGTGGAAACAATAGCAGCTGTTGTTCCAATTGTTAATGATGGCGGTGATGCTTATGCTAAAATTGGAATTGGGAAATCTACCGGAACAAAATTAATTTCAGCAAGCGGACATATTAATAAGCCCGGCGTGTATGAAATTGAAATGGGACTACCTGTGGAGGAGTTTATATATAGTGATGCATTTTGCGGAGGAATATTGAAAGGCAAGAAATTGAAAGCAGTCGTTGCCGGTGGTTCATCAGTTCCCATTCTCCCTGCTGATCTGATTTTAAAAACAGCCAGCGGTGAACCTCGCTTAATGAGTTATGAGTCATTGGCCGACGGTGGTTTTGCTACCGGCACCATGATGGGTTCAGGCGGTTTTATTGTGATGGATGAAGATACCAGCATCGTGAAAAACCTTTGGAATTTTACCCGTTTTTATCATCATGAAAGTTGCGGACAATGTTCGCCTTGCAGAGAAGGAACAGGTTGGATGGAGAAGATCTTGCATAAGATTATTCATGGTCATGGCACATTAAAAGATATTGATTTGTTGTGGGACATACAGGGAAAAATTGAAGGAAAAACAATTTGTCCATTGGGCGAAGCGGCAGCATGGCCGGTAGCCGCAGCTATCAGACATTTCAGAAGTGAGTTTGAAGAATACGTTAAAAATCCTGCGGCAATATTAGATGTAAAGCATTATTACCGAATCAACAACCTTGTTGAATTAAATAATTAGTATTTTGAAATCAATGTATCTATAAAATAATCTTTTGATGTCTGATAAAATTAAAATAACCAACTTTGGTCCTATTAAGGACATTGACATTGAGGTGATGAAGATTACAATCTTTGTTGGACCGCAAGCCGGCGGTAAGAGTACTCTTGCCAAACTGGTATTTATTTTTAAATCTTTAAAAAGCATAATTTCAAAACCATACTCTGAGTATTTTGATCAATGGGCTAATGATAAAACCATTAAGTTTAGTTATAATGAAGATAAGATTATAGAAATTATTAAGAAAGAGTTGAATACAAAAATCAGAAGTGTTTTTGGGGTAGAAACGGCGAAACAAAATTTTAATATCAAATATTCCTTACGAAATGGAGAGCAAATTGAATATTTTAAAGCATCCTATGGTGATGAGCTAATAGTATCAGATTTTTTCAGGCAATTTATTAAGAGCCTGAATGAATTTGTTAAATTTGATTTAGATAATTTGCCAACCTCAGGTGGATTTCCAGAGGAGTTCAAGAGAAATAATCCGAATTTTGAAAATTATGTAAAAAGCTCAACAGCTAAAATTAATATTAATAATCAAATTCAGTCATTTTTTGGCGAGAATTTGAGTCCAATATATATTCCAGCAGGAAGAGGTGCATTTTCAATTTTATCTGATCAGATTGCAACGTTAGATCCAAATCAAGTAGACGAATTACTTGTTAGTTTTTTAAGAAGAATAAAGACATTAATTAAAAACACAAGTTCTTTTCAAGACTTTTTAGAAACTCCTTATTCATTTATTGTTAATACTAATTATATTAAAGATTTGCTTTTAGATTCATTTAAAATTGCAGATAATATTCTAAGAGGAAAATTTGTGCATTCTAATGGTGAAAGCAGGATTTATACATCAGACGATGAATATGTTAAGCTAAATTTCGCATCTTCAGGTCAACAGGAATCAATTTGGATAATACTAATCTGTTTAGATTTGATTGCGAGTAACTGGAGCAATTTTATTGTAATTGAAGAACCTGAAGCTCATTTATACCCAAGTTCTCAATTCGAAATTGTTAAGCTTATTTCTAATTTGTTAAATGTAAATGAATTGGATAATCAAATAATTATTACAACACATAGTCCTTACATATTAAATTCAATAAATTGCTTAATCTTAAATAGTATTGCGAATGGTTCCAATGAAAATGGGTTGAATAGCCCAGGAGAAAGCAAGTATTTTATTAAAAAGGATTCAATTGCAATTTATAAAATAAATGGCAATGCACTAGACATTAAAGACAAGGAGCTTGAGATAATTAAAATTGAAGAAATTGATGAGATTTCGAATGAAATTTCAGAGATACAGAATAGATTAATTAAGAATATTTATTCCAAGTAATTTTGAACTGCCAAGAGTTAAAAACCAAGGACAATGCTATTTGCAATAAGGATTCAATTATAGTTATAAGAGATGACCTTGGAAAAAAGGCAATTAAATTAGTAATTAGTAATAAAGTAAGGGAGGAGTATTGTTATGTTAAAATATCAGAAATTTGTTATGAAGGAGAGAACTGTGATTTCTTGATTGTGAGATGTAGAGATTCAGGGAGATTTTTAGTAGAGCTTAAGGGTGATGGGAATAAGAATAAAGGAGCTTCACAAATTTTAAGCACGTGGACAAATTTAAAGGGACTCTACCCAAATGTATACAACAATATTACAGCTATATTAGTTTCAGATAAATCGATTATGACAAACCATACTAATACGAATTACTTGAGATTAAAAAAGAGAATTTACGAATCTGGAAGCAATTTTATTGATTTAAAAAGTAATACGCAATTAGAATTATAATGCCTAAAGTAACAATAGACGGTCATTCAATAGAAGTTCCAGAGGGAACAACCATACTGGAAGCAGCACGTATGATTGGAGGTGACATTGTTCCTCCGGCGATGTGTTATTATTCCAAATTAGAAACATCGGGTGGTTATTGCAGGACTTGTATTGTGAAAGTAAGCAAAGGATCAGAGAAAGATCCGCGTCCGATGCCGAAACCTGTTCCTTCCTGCCGGCAAACGGTGATGGATGGAATGGAAGTGCAAGGCATTACATCACCTGATTTGTTAGAAGCAAGAGCAGGGGTAGTAGAATTTTTATTGATCAACCATCCACTAGATTGTCCGATATGTGATCAGGCCGGTGAATGTGACTTGCAGAACTTAAGTTACAGTCATGGTTTGGAAAAATCACGTTATGAATTTAAGAGAAGAGAATTTGAGAAAATAGATATCGGTGATAAGATCAAACTACACATGACGCGTTGCATTTTATGTTACCGTTGTGTAAAAGTTGCCGATCAGTTATGCGATAGTCGCGTGCATGGTGTGTTGAATCGTGGTGAAGTTTCTGAAATATCAACCTACATTCAAAATGCTGTTGAAAATGATATGAGCGGCAATATGATTGATGTTTGCCCTGTTGGTGCATTAACAGATCGTACGTTTCGTTTTAAATCAAGGGTATGGTTTACCAAGCCTATGGATGCGCACCGCAATTGTAGCAAATGCAGCGGCAAGGTTGCCATTTGGTTGAGTGGTGATGATGTGTTGCGTGTTACCGGAAGAAAAAATAAATATGGTGAGGTCGAAGATTGGATCTGCAATGAATGCAGATTTGATAAGAAAGATATCAAAGATTGGACTGTAGAAGGCCCTCGTCATATTGACAGACATTCTGTTATTGCACAAAATCATTACGAAAGCCTCAAGCAATTAAAGATCGATATATCACGCCAGAAATTGATTTCAGAAAAAGCACATAACTAACTGATGGAAGCCTCATACATTATATATAAACTCCTTTTAGTCGTTGGTATCTTCAGTATATCACTGGTGATTGCCATGTACTCCACTTATGCCGAGCGCAAAGTTGCCGCTTTCCTTCAGGACAGGATCGGTCCCAACCGTGCAGGACCTTTTGGAATTTTACAACCAGTGGCCGATGGTGTGAAGATGTTTATGAAAGAAGAGATCATTCCATCACATGCCGACAAAGCATTATTCATTCTCGGTCCTTGCGTCATGATGATGACTGCTTGTTTAACAGGTGTGGTAGTTCCGTGGGGAAGCAGTTTGATCATCAATGGCAAGGAATACATATTACAGGTTACCGATATTAATATTGGGATATTGTATGTGTTTGGTGTTGTATCCATTGGTGTTTACGGCATCATGATCGGAGGATGGGCTTCCAATAATAAATACTCTTTAATGGGTGCCATCCGTGCATCATCGCAAATGATCAGCTATGAGCTGGCAATGGGTTTGTCCATAATTGCACTAGTGATGATGACAGGCACATTAAGTTTAAGAGAAATTGTTGGGCAGCAACCCGGTTTTCACTGGAATGTATTTTATCAGCCGTTAAGTTTTTTATTATTTATTGTTTGTGCATTTGCGGAAACAAATCGTACGCCCTTTGATCTTCCGGAATGTGAAACAGAATTAGTGGGAGGTTATCACACAGAATACTCATCCATGAAACTTGGTTTTTACCTTTTCGCTGAGTACATCAACATGTTTATTTCTTCTGCCATAATTGCTTCACTCTTCTTTGGTGGTTACAACTTCCCATTTATTAACGGATTAGGATTATCACATAATGTAACTGCATTGATTGGTACTGCTATCTTTATGGGCAAGATATTCTTCTTCATATTCTTCTTTATGTGGATACGCTGGACCATCCCGCGTTTTCGTTATGACCAGTTAATGAATCTCGGATGGAAATATTTAATTCCATTGGCATTGATCAATATATTTATCACAGGGGTAGTTGTTTTATATAGAAATGGATTGTTACATTTTTAGCATTTGTTAGCGAAACATAATTTGAAAAGTGTCAAAAGAACTGTTAATTATAGGTGGCCCAAATGGAAGCGGTAAAACAACATTTGCGAAGTCGTTCTTATCAAATAATAATTTTCAATTTCTTAATGCAGATGAAATTGCAAAAAAATTGAATAGAGATAGCAGTGTTGGGGGAGATATTGCGGCTGGCAAGGAATACTTCAAGCAACTAGAGAAGTATAAACAAAAAGGAAGTAGTATTGTTCTCGAATCAACTTTATCAGGATTGTTTCTGAATAAATTGATTCAGGATTTTAAAAGAAATGGTTATTCATCTAAAATACTATTTATTGTGTTGAATAATGCAGCGCAATGTATAGGCAGAATTAAGCATCGTGTCGAAATTGGTGGACATAATGTTCCGGATTCTGATGTAATAAGAAGATTCAATAGGGGCAAAGTAAATTTTTGGAATTTATATAAAGGGATGGTTGATGATTGGAAGCTGTTTAATAATACTGAGTCAGGATTTGAATTAGTTGCTGCTGGAGAAAAAAGTAAGTATGATGTTATTAATGAATCATTATTTGAGTTGTTTATTAAAAATACAAAATCTTGAATGGAATGAAGTTTAAAAACTATAAAAACAAGAATTTGTTCAGAGAAGCATTGGAATATGCAGCTATTGGAAATCATGGCGTAATGCTGGCAATAAAGAAGTCTAAAAGATTGGGAATTCCAACAGTTTTCGGAATTATGGATAAGGTTTTTTATCGAATGCCTGATGGAAGAATTACTACTAAAGATCCTTTTAAAGGTAAAAGAAGTTAATTATTTTAAGCTAACTGTAGATTAAAAGGAATGCAAGCACTAACGCATAGAAGCAAAGTAGTTGTCAATAAGGAAATGACCCTGGTGGAGAAGATTTATCTACCAGCCATTATCAGTGGTTTATGGATAACTATTCGTCATTTATTTAAAAAGAAAGCCACCATACAATATCCTGAGGTTAAACGTGATTTTGCTCCTGTTTATCGCGGATGGCATGTTTTGAAAAGAGATGAACAGGGAAAAGAAAACTGTACAGCTTGCGGATTGTGTGCTGTAGCTTGTCCCGCAGAAGCGATTACGATGACTGCCGCCGAACGAAAACCGGGTGAGGAGCAATTGTATCGCGAAGAAAAGTATGCATCTATATATGAAATCAACATGTTGCGTTGTATATATTGCGGCTTATGTGAAGAAGCTTGTCCCAAGGAAGCAATATTCCTTACTGACAGGCTGGTTCCATCAGGTATGTTGCGAGAGAATTTTATATTCGGAAAAGACAAGTTAGTGGAAGGCGTAAGTCCGGATAAGCGCATTGATATCAACGATCGCATGACTGCACACAGGAAACAATGAACAATTCTTTTACATCTGTTACCAATCTAGTAAATTCGCACACCGATTTAACCAATCAATAAAATTAATTCATTGAGCCAGGCTTTACCTTTTTACATTCTAGCTGTTCTATCTATCTTCAGCGCACTGATGGTCGTGTTTTCAAAGAACCCGGTACATAGCGTGCTTTACCTGATCTTTTGTTTCTTCACCATCGGCGGTCATTATTTATTGCTGAATGCGCAGTTCCTGTTTGCAGTTCATATAATTGTATATGCAGGTGCCATCATGGTGCTGTTTCTTTTTGCACTCATGTTTATCAATATGAATAAAGATGCTGAGCCGCATAAGAGTACCTTATTAAAAGTGGCGGCCACGTTGAGCAGCGGTTTATTACTTATCGTTATGGTGGCCGTTACAAAAGGAGCAGAGCAATTACCACCATCGGCCGGCGAATTCGCAGAAATCGGAACCGTTAAAAATCTTGGTAATGCACTTTACGGGCAATATCTCTTGCCTTTTGAAATCACTTCCATCCTTCTTTTAGCTGCCATGGTTGGGGCTGTCATGTTGGGTAAAAAACAAATCAGCTGAGAAAATGAATACATTATTACACCACGTTCCGCTGAATTATTATATTATGCTGTCCACCATATTATTTACCATTGGTGTGATGGGAGTTTTGTTCCGTCGCAATGCCATCATCATTTTCATGTGTATAGAGTTAATGCTGAATGCCGTTAATTTATTGCTGACGGCGTTTTCAACATGGCATGGTGATGCAGGAGGGCAGGTGATGGTATTTTTTATCATGGCTGTTGCTGCTGCCGAAGTTGCCGTTGGATTGGCAATATTGGTAATGATTTATAACAATATCAGATCAGTTGATATTAATGATTTGAGTAAATTGAAATGGTGATTTATATATACGGGGGAAAGAAATTTATATGATTAGTTTAAGCTGGCTGGTACCTTTACTTCCTTTATTGGGCTTCATTGTTGTTGGAGTTCTGAATAAACGCATTTCAGTAAATCTTTCCGGAGCCATTGCAAGTGCTGCGGTGTTTTTATCTTTCCTTATCAGTTGCGCATTATTTTATGCAGTAAGTCAGGGGCCTGAATTATTTTCTCCCGAAGGTGTTGTGGTTACCCAATTCGATTGGATAACAGCAGGCGATCTAACTATTTCATTCTCCTTGCTCATTGACCGACTGTCGGTGATCATGATGCTGGTTGTTACAGGTGTGGGCTTCCTTATTCATGTGTATTCCATTGGATACATGCACCATGAACCGGATCACAGCCGATTCTTCGCTTATATGAACCTCTTTATCTTTTTCATGTTGTTGCTTGTAATGGGAAGCAATTACCTGGTGATGTTTGCAGGTTGGGAAGGAGTGGGTTTGTGTTCTTATTTATTGATTGGATTTTGGTTTAAGAATACAGAATATAATAATGCTGCAAAAAAGGCATTCATTATGAACCGTATTGGAGACCTTGGTTTTCTCCTTGGCATTTTCCTGATCTATACCACATTCGGCAGCCTGAACTACCGCGAAGTGTTTTTAGGTGCAAAATTTTTACCAACTGGAGATGCCGCGTTAACTGCCATCACCTTATTATTATTTATTGGTGCTATTGGAAAAAGTGCACAGATACCGCTTTATACCTGGTTGCCTGATGCAATGGCCGGACCAACGCCTGTTTCAGCATTGATTCATGCAGCCACCATGGTAACGGCAGGTATATATATGATTGTAAGATCAAATGTACTATATACCCTGGCTCCATTTAGTGCTGAGTGTGTTGCAATTACAGGATTGATCACTGCTGTTTTTGCTGCTACTATCGGACTGAAACAGAATGATATTAAAAAAGTATTGGCTTATTCAACAGTGAGTCAGTTAGGCTATATGTTTGTCGCTTTGGGTGTGGGAGCTTATGATACAGCCCTTTTTCATGTTGTTACGCATGCGTTTTTTAAAGCATTGTTATTCCTCTGTGCAGGAAGCGTTATTCATGCCATGAGCAATGAGCAGGACATCAGAAATATGGGAGGGTTACGTAAGAAATTGCCGGTTACCCATGCCACATTCTTGATAGGAACATTGGCAATTGCCGGTATGCCGCCTTTTGCAGGATTCTTTTCAAAAGATGAAATACTGGCAAAAGTTTATCACCAGAGCTTTGCCATGTTTGTTGCCTTGGCTATTACATCCGTTATCACGGCTATATATATGTTCCGTTTGTATTTTCTTACCTTTTATGGTGATTTCCGCGGAACGGAACAACAACGAACGCATTTGCATGAATCACCTGCCGTAATGACTATTCCATTGATGATCCTTGCTGTTCTTTCCACTGTTGGCGGATTCCTTGGCATTCCGGAAATCTTTCATTACCCGCATTTCCTCAGTGGTTTTCTCAGAACGATAGTTGGCTATCAGTATAATGAAGAAATACCTTCCGAAGGATTTGAGTGGAGACTTGTTATTACTTCCATCATTGCACTAGTGGTGCTAATTTATTTAGTGCGTTATTATTATATTTCAAAAAGGGAAATGCCTGAAAGCGACAATGTGCAATTGGGATTTTTACCGCGGTTGGTTTCGCACAAATATTATATAGATGAATTGTACAATGCAGTTATAACCCGTCCACTTGATAAAATTGCCGATTTCACTTACAGGTATATTGAAGTAGGTTTTATTGATAAAACCATCAATGGAGCAGGGGTGTTGTTGAACAGAACAAGTTCATTACTTAAAAATTTACAAACCGGAAATATTGGTTTTTATATATTCAGCATGGTAATTGGAATTATTCTGCTGTTAGTGCTTAATCTGGTGATCTGATGTTGACTTTAGCTTTAATCATTCTTCCTTTATTAGCGTCGTTGCTTTGCTTGTTGCCCGGCAAAATGCCATTGCGCATGATGGCTTTGATTAGCTCACTTATCATATTCGGTGTTACGGTTTATACGGCTGTTCTATTTACATCAAATGCTGTTGAAGGATTGTCATTTAGTGTATGGTGGGTTAAGAATCTCGGAATCAGCTTTGCAGTTGATATGGATGGTATTAGTTTGTTATTGGTTTTGATGACGAACTTCCTGTTGCCATTGATTATCCTGAGTTCCTTTCGTAATGAATACCAAAACCAAAAAGCTTTTTATAGTTTAATATTTCTGATGCAGGCTGCTTTAATAGGTGTGTTTACTGCAATGGATGGATTTCTTTTCTATATATTCTGGGAGCTGGCATTAATTCCAATCTATTTTATATGTTTATTGTGGGGCGGTCCACAGCGTGTGCGAATTACTTTAAAGTTCTTTCTATATACATTAGCAGGAAGCTTGTTGATGTTGGTGGGTTTGATATTTGTCTATCTCCATACACCGGGAACTCATTCATTTGCAATAGCCGATTTATATAATGCAAGTCTGAGTGATGCAGATCAAAACTGGTTGTTCTGGATGTTTTTTTTAGCGTTCGCTGTAAAGATTCCGATTTTCCCACTGCATACCTGGCAGCCTGATACTTATACTGATGCACCTGTTCAGGGTACCATGCTGCTTTCAGGTATTATGTTGAAGATGGGAACTTATGGCTTACTGAGATGGCTGTTACCGGTCATTCCTGTGGGTGTTGATACCTGGAAAAATGTTGCAATTGCATTGTCGGTAAGCGGTGTTATTTATGCATCTTTGATGGCATTCGTGCAAAAAGATTTTAAGAGATTACTTGCATATTCCTCCATCGCTCACGTAGGATTGATAGCGGCCGGCATATGTTCGCTAACAATTTTAGGATTGCAGGGAGCAGTAGTGCAAATGATTTCGCATGGTGTTAATGTTGTTGGTTTGTTTTTTATTGCAGAGATCATTCAGCGACGGATGAAGACAAGACAACTTGATGAATTAGGAGGAATAGCCAACAATGCACCATTATTTACTGTTTTGTTTATGATGATATTACTTGGTTCTGTTGCATTGCCACTTACCAATGGATTTGTTGGGGAATATCTTTTACTAAATGGACTTTATCAATATAATGTTTACCTGGCAGCAATAGCAGGATTAACAATCATATTTGGAGCAGTATACATGCTCCGTTCTTATCAAAAAATAATGTTAGGTGAACCACATGAACGCAACCATGAGTTTACCGGATTACATCCAAGTGAAAAAATTGTGTTGATTGCCATTGCAACAGTCATTGTACTAACGGGAATATATCCTAAGCCAATTCTCGATATTGCCGGACCGGCACTGGAAAATATTCTTACTCATGTTAAGCCGATTTATTAATAGATAATGAATGCATTCATCATATTGGCTTGTGCGGGCGTGTTGTGCATGATGGCCGAAGTCTTTCACTTCAAAAGAGCCATCGTGGCAATTATTGCATTGGCATTGGTAGCCGCTTTCATCACCAATTTGCAGGAATGGAATCAGGGCGCATCCTATTTTCATGGAATGATGATCATGGACAATTATGCATTGGCGTTTTCTGAAGTGGTCATCTTTATCACCTTGCTTTGGCTTAGCATGTCTAAATCATATTTCGCTGTTGAATCAAATACCGCTGAACATTCTTCCATGATTTTATTTGCATTATGTGGCGGAATTGTAATGATCAGTTATGGCGATCTCACCATGCTTTTTATTGGAATTGAAATACTTTCCATTTCCCTTTATGTATTGGCAAGTAGTGATAAAAGAAATGTAAAGTCAAATGAAGCGGGATTAAAATATTTCCTGATGGGAGCCTTCGCAACTTGCTTTCTTCTTTTTGGAATTGCATTGATTTACGGAGCTACCGGTTCTTTTAATCTCCAAACCATAACCGATAATTTATATCAATTGGAACATACCATGCCGATGATGGTATATGCAGGTATTTTATTAATGATGGTTGGTTTATGTTTTAAAGTAGCTGCAGTGCCTTTTCATTTCTGGGCACCTGATGTTTATGAAGGTGCGCCAACATTGATTACTGCATTTATGGCTACTGTAGTTAAAACTGCGGCCTTCGCTGCTTTTTATCGTTTGTTCAGTACCTGTTTTGTAGCTTATTATGATCAGTGGGCACCGGCTTTAGCAGTTATGTCGGCTGTTACAATGATTACGGGCAATGTATTGGCAGTATACCAGCAAAGCTTTAAAAGAATGTTGGCTTATTCCAGTATTGCCCATGCCGGTTACATGTTAATGGCCATTGTTGCATTAAACACAACATCTGCCGGTGCGATTTTACTTTATGCACTTGCTTATTCCTTATCAAGCATTGGGGCCTTCGCAATTTTACATACAGTAAGCAGCAATGGAGATGAAAAAATCAGTGCATTAAAAGGATTGGCAAAGTCAAATCCATTGATTGCTTTTTGTATGGTGATTATCTTGCTTTCCCTCGCAGGGATTCCGCCTGTAGCCGGATTTTTTGCTAAGTATTACCTATTTTTAGGTACATTAGATAGTGGATATACTTGGTTGGTGATGACGGCAATACTAAGTTCGCTCATTGGTGTATATTACTATTTCAGGGTTCTTTATACTTTGTTTCAGGATAATGAAGCCCATCAACCAATAATAAAACAACATCGATTGCTGATTCTTTTAACTGCCTTGCTAAGCATTTTGTTAGGGGTATTGCCTTCCTGGATTCAGTCGTTGCTTTAAGGATTAGTTAAGAATACTGTTTTCTGTCATTGTGTGCTTGAAATACCTCCTGACGGTGCTGCTAATTTTGCTATTTTTGTAGTATAATGGTATTGGGCTGCTTTTAAACAATTACAACGTAGAATGCTGACATTCAATAAAATAATGCTTCCCTTGAAAGGGGCTTTGACTAGCATTGCCATGCCGGTATTGTTTTTACTTACATTTTTATCCAGCCAGATTGCAAAGGGGGAAGAAAGGGTTGTAATGTTACAACCTTTGTCACCATTCACTTTGTCGTTTATTGCATCCAATTTTAATGGTTTTAATATCAGTTGCAATGGTGCCGGTGATGGTAGTATTGATATGACCATTACCGGGGGAACGCCTCCTTTTAATATTGTGTGGTCAAACAGTGCAATCACAGAGGATATTTCTTCCTTAATTGCTGGAACGTATGTCGTAACAGTTATTGATAGTGACGGCACAACGCTTACTGATAGTGTTACTTTAACTCAGCCCGGACTGATCAACATCAATGGAATTGTTACAAATGTCTCTTGTAATAGTGGTGCCACTGGTGTTGTTAATATAACAGTAACAGATGGTGCCGGAGGATATTCTTTTTTATGGAGTAATACAGCAATCAGTGAAGATTTGAATAATGTAATGGCCAATACTTATACGGTAACAGTAACTGATGCAAATGGTTGTATTGATACAGCATCATTTCTTGTTACCGAACCTCCTGTTTTAATTATAAGCAGTTCATTAGTTGACAGTGTAAATTGTTTTGGTGGAAGTGACGGAAGTATCAACATCACAGTTAGTGGCGGCACACCGGGTTATAGTTTTCTATGGAATGATGCCAATACAAGTGAAGACAGAACAGGACTAAC
>JANOXC010000176.1:0-19944 GCA_031418215.1 Bacteroidota bacterium | reverse complement strand
AGTATATCCTATTGTTAAGGACTCATTGAGCAAAGAAGGCCGTGAAAGTATTGAAGAGCAGGGCGTTTATGTAACGGATAATGAGGGAGACCTGGTAACACCATTAGTTGGCGGGTACCGTGAATGCGCCTATACAATTTTTGAAAAGGGCATTGCAAAATGCAGTATTGAAAAGGCCTTTTTTGAAGGGAAGACGAAATTTCGAAAACCAATCTCCTGTCATTTGTATCCGGTGCGCATTACAAAATACAAATCTTATGACGCAGTAAATTATGAGAAGTGGAGTGTTTGCAAGCCTGCTTGTAAGCTTGGCGAGGAGTTAAAGATGCCTGTTTATGTTTTTTTGAAAGAGCCATTGATCCGCAAGTATGGTGCGGAGTGGTATGCGCAATTAGAACTTACAGCAACACATTTGTCAACGAAGAAAATATAAAATTTTATATTAATCCGGTTGATTTTAAAGCTTTTCCCTTACTGGCGCGCGCTTGCAGCGCGTGACCATAGTGATCAATTGGTCATGCAATAGCTCACTGACCGAACTTGATCTTTTATACAAATTAAGATGCTATGTTGATGGTATTAAAGTCACGCGCTGCAAGCGCGCGCCAGTGAGGCTTTTACAAAAGGGTCTTAATCGAATTGAAGGATTTTCCAAATGCAAAACCAATTTTATTTTTAAAACTTTCTTTATTGTTCAAAAGTGTGCCGATGTGTTAAAAAATACTCCTTTGAGTTACCCTTATCTTTAACTTGTTTTGTAGCGGGCTAACCGGAATAGTTTTCAAAATCGGATCAGCAATTAAAATCAAGACATTTAATAATTGAAAATCAGGGGGGTGATCACTAAATGTTTCGCTTCCGGAAATACTGTCAGCATTAATAATTTAAAAAAATAAAACCAATGACTAAAGTAGAAGATGAAATCCTTTTAAAAGAAAATAAAGACCGTTTCGTCCTTTTTCCAATTAAATACGATAAGATTTGGGAGATGTATAAAAAGGCTGAGAATAGTTTCTGGACGGCTGAGGAGGTTGATCTTTCTGCTGATCTGAAAGATTGGGAACGTCTGAATGATGGAGAGCGACATTTTATTACACATGTGCTTGCTTTTTTTGCTGCAAGTGATGGTATTGTAAATGAAAACCTTGCTGTCAACATGATGAATGCTGTTCAGTTACCGGAAGCACGTTGCTTTTATGGTTTTCAAATTATGATGGAGAATATTCATTCCGAGATGTATTCTTTGTTGATTGATACGTATGTAAAAGATCCAAATGAAAAAAATCATTTGTTCAATGCAATTGATACAGTGCCTTGTGTAACCCGTAAAGCAGAATGGGCTTTGCGTTGGATTGAAAAAGGTTCTTTTGCCGAACGCCTTGTTGCCTTTGCTGCTGTGGAAGGAATTTTCTTCAGTGGAAGTTTTTGTTCCATCTTTTGGTTGAAGAAACGCGGACTGATGCCGGGACTGGCAACGTCTAATGAATTCATTTCCCGCGATGAAGGCTTGCATTGCGATTTTGCTTGCCTGTTATTTGGCATGCTCAAAAATAAATTGACCCAAGAGCAGGTTTATAGTATGATTATAAGTGCCGTTGAAATTGAACAAGAGTTCATCACCGATGCATTACCTGTTGACCTCATTGGTATGAATGCTAAACTCATGCGTCAATACATTGAATTTGTTGCTGACCGATTACTCAACTCACTAGGTTGTAAAAAATATTATAACTCGGCTAATCCTTTTGATTTTATGGAGTCAATTTCTCTGGAAGGAAAAACCAATTTCTTTGAGAAAAGAGTAAGTGAATATACCAAAGCCGGTGTTGGAAAAAATCGTGAAGATCAGATGTTGAAGTTTGACGAAGACTTTTAGTTTGCAATAGTTAACGGACACTTTCTTTTTAGAAGGAGATTTAAGTCAATTCTGCATTCTGCATTTTCCTTACATCACCACCAACCGTCCCGTATGAACAACATTCTCATCAGCAATTAAACGGATAAAGTACATGCCGCTGTTATTGAAATTCGCATCCTCATTGTTGATCGTTACAATATTGTTTTGAACCTGTTCATCATAGATAACTTTTCCAGTAATATCAGTGATGATGATTTCCCCTTTTGTAAATGATGTTTCTCCAAAATCCACGTTGATATTATCATTATTGATGATTGTTGGAGAAATGATAACATCGGCAAAGGCATTATTTTTTACACATTTGGTTGCTGAATATTCAAAATCTCCATTGAAGTCAACCTGCTTTAGGCGGTAACAAACCATTTCTTTTCCGGGATTGCGATCAGTAATGGAATAGTTGAGTAAAACGGAAGAATTACCTGCCCCATTTACACTCTTTATTTTTTGAAATGCTTGACCATTCAAACTTCTTTCCACTTCAAAGTGGTCGTTGCTCTTTTCGGAAAGCGTTTGCCACATAACATGGTTTAAGCCATTTTCATTGATTACTTTAAAATTTAATAATTCAACAGGAAGCGGATTGATTCCGGGGCTGGCACTGGATAGTGAAAATGGTCCATATGTAGTGGCGGCAACAGCACTTGTAATAGTTCCGGCCAGGTTTGATCCTGTTGTACTTCCATTACCATTATCCTGCCAAACAGCACCATCCCATTGTGAAACAATTATTCCTGGTAAACTGGTAACACCCCCACTCGATGAATTCCACGAGAGCGTAACAAACACATTCGATGTTCCTGCATTTCTTTGTAATGACCAGAATTCCATGTCGCTTACATGGTCAATACTTATTGCATGACTAGCCCTGCTGTAAGTAGGATCAGGCGTTACGTAAAAATATTCAGCTATAAATTCATCCGTAACAACTGCTGGGGCTGATATCGCAATGCTGCGGTACATGTTAGCTGATCCAACAGGAAATGTGAATGCAGTGTTGCCGATTTTTTTCATCGGACCACTTACGTAACTTGCGTTCGTTGCAACAGTAGTGGCAGCTCCTGCATTGATGGTGAGCAAGTTTATGGCATCAGTATATATAATGCCATTTGTTAAAGTTAATGTTCCTCCAATAGAAGACGGCTTATCTAAAAATACACCAGCGGCATTATTAATGATTAAATTATAGAAGCGATCTTCTCCTGCAACAGTATATATATGTTGTGCGGCAGTTCCTGTAAGGGACAATGATGCTGTACGTTCTTCAAATACTCCATCATTATATATTGCATATATTCCATCAAGTGTGGAGGTAACAGAAACATTGGTGCTTGTGGCATTGCTTGCAGAAGTGCTCATGTCAAAGATGTTTCCGACATTAACCTTAATGCTCAGCATTCGTGAAGCAATGGCAATTTTCGGATTAAGCTTAGTGCCTGCAGCTCCTGCAACTTCAAAATTCGGATAGGTGTAAGAAATATAAGGCATGTAATCAAAGTTGTAAGCAGTTGTTGCATCACCAAAATAAACATGTCCATCGGTTACATTATGATACACATTTGAACTTCCGAAATCTATCTCTGCTGTATTTGCAGTGCGCGATGGTTTATGTATATATATATTCCCACCTGTAGCAACAAACTGACTACCAGCAATGTTTTCAATATAGAGTGGGATGAGATCAGTTCCGGTTGTTCCACTGTTTATATCAACATTACCATTGGATATTTTAAATACAAAAGGATTCCCTCCACCTGGATAAGAAGAGATTCCTCCTCTTGTAGTAAGCGTGCCGGCTGTAACTTCAATCTCCGGATCAAGAACCCCTGCGTCTTTGTTAAGTATTCCTTTTATTCCGGCAGCAGAACCAATGGTTAAGTTACCACCTGTTATATATATTTTTCCTGAGTTGATTAAGGTATCACAGTTAGTCTGCATAGCGACATTACCTGTTCTTACCTCAAGGATTACATCCATGGGAATTGTATAGGATGTTACTGTAGGGTCACACCAGGTTAAAACACTGGCTGTATTTAATACAATAGTTCCTTTCAGCATATCCATCCTAGGGGCAATTATTGATGGCGGTGCTGCAATTAAAAAGGCCGCTGATTTTATATCTACATAATATGTCCTTGATCCTTTACTGATGGTCACTATGTTTAAGTTAAACGTGCCGGCACCACTTACAGTGCTGTTTGCTGCACCATTCAATACCATATTTACAACATCATTATTATCAGAAAACAAATTCATTGCGCCGTTATTCGTGATGTTACCACTTATAAACAAGTTATGCGTACGGGAATTGTTGTAATTGTATCGCAGCATTGCCGCCATACTAATAGTCAATGAACCGGAAACAGTAAGTGTAATACTTCCAAAGTTCGGGTACTCCACAATTCCTGATACACCTTGTCCTATTGTTAATCCTGAACATTGTGTTGCAGCAGTCAGTAAGATAGTATGCCCGTCACCAACAAATACCATATCACCAATCACCGGAAAGGTTCCAGTATTAATCGCATTTCCGTAGGCGACAGTTGACCAGCTTGTTGCTGCATTCCAGTTGCCTGATGCGCGTGAATAGTATGTTGTTGCCTGAAGTGATGTTGTTGCAATGAGTAAATAAAATACTGTAATAGCAACGGATGATAAAAATTTAACTTGTGTTTTCATTGTATGCATATTGTTGTGTAAAACAATTTCATTTATAAGTATTTCTGAAACGGGTTCGCCACATAATCAAATACAAAGTATGGCTTATTTGATTTCGTAAGAATGCAAAACCGTAGTTTTCCTTACATTGTAAGAAAATCGACTTTTTTAGATAAGGGATTTTATATATATTATTCGGTATCTGTCCGGTTTTCCTTCAACTAGTCTAAATATTTTCAAAAACAAAATATTTATTTACTTTAAATTTTCAACCTTGCTTTTGTTAAAAAGTATAGGGTTTTGTTAAAAATTATCCCTTTGAGTTAACCTTATCTTTAACTTGATTTGTAACCAGCACAGAGAGCCTATTGAAATTTCTTAACTGGCTGAATTACAATTTAACAAGCATTTATTGAAAGTAAAGCAAAGCAGTCGCAAGCACTGCCGGGGCAGAGTCGCCTCTAATAGCACCGACCATTAACCACCATTATAACCCCAACCGACCATGTTCGTATACAAAAGAGACGGAAAAAAAGAATCAGTAAAATTTGACAAAATCACAGCTCGTGTCCAGAAGCTTTGCTATGGCCTGTCTCCTGAGCATGTTAGTCCTTTAATGGTTGCCCAAAAGGTAATTGAAGGGGTTTATGATGGGGTAACCACGAATGAACTGGATAACCTGGCAGCCGAAACGGCAGCATCCCTGACCACCCGCCATCCTGATTATGCCCTGTTGGCGTCCAGGATTGCCATTTCCAGTCTGCATAAGAATACTAAGAAGTCGTTCACGGAGACGATGCGTGACCTTTATAATTATATTGATTCCAAAACAGGGAAACAGGCTTCCTTGTTGGCTGATGATGTAATGGCCGTGATTGAAGAGCATGCAGATCTGCTGGATTCCACCATTATTTATGACAGGGATTTTGGATATGATTTTTTTGGCTTCAAAACATTGGAGAAATCCTACCTGTTGAAGTTAAATGGGAAGGTAGTGGAGCGCCCACAACATATGATTATGCGTGTGGCTGTTGGTATTCACAAAACTGATATTGATTCAGTCATTGAAACTTATAACTTAATGAGTGAGCGTTGGTTCACGCATGCCACACCAACTTTATTCAATGCAGGAACACCAAAACCGCAACTTTCTTCCTGTTTCTTACTGTCTATGCAATCCGACAGTATTGAAGGGATTTACAATACATTAAAACATACTGCTCAAATTTCGCAATCGGCAGGAGGTATCGGATTGAGCATCCACAATATCCGCGCAACAGGTTCTTATATCAGGGGAACTAATGGTACCAGCAATGGTATTGTTCCAATGTTGCGTGTGTTTAATGATACTGCCCGTTATGTAGATCAGGGTGGTGGAAAAAGAAAGGGTTCATTTGCGATATACATTGAGCCATGGCATGCTGATATTTTCGAGTTCCTGGATTTGAAAAAGAACCACGGAAAGGATGAAATGCGTGCCCGTGATTTATTTTATGCATTATGGGTTCCCGATCTGTTCATGAAAAGGGTGAAGGAAGAAGGAGAGTGGAGTTTGTTTTGCCCAAATGAAGCACCAGGCTTAGCCGATACGTATGGAATGGAGTTCGAATTATTGTATACCAAATACGAACAGGAAGGTAAAGCAAGGAAAACAGTATTGGCTCGTGAACTTTGGACTGCAATTTTGGAATCACAGATTGAAACTGGCAATCCATACATGTTATATAAGGATGCCTGCAATGAAAAAAGTAATCAAAAGAATTTAGGGACAATTAAGAGCTCTAATCTTTGCACAGAGATTGTGGAATATACAGCTCATGATGAAGTAGCAGTTTGTAACCTGGCATCTATTGCATTACCGCGTTTTGTTATCAATGGACAGTTTGATCATCAGAAATTATTTGAGATCACTTATGTAGCCACGAAAAACCTGAATAAAATTATTGATGTAAATTATTATCCCATCATTGAAGCGCGCAACAGTAATATGCGTCACCGTCCTATTGGAATTGGTGTACAAGGATTGGCTGATGCATTTATTTTGATGCGTTATGCTTTTGAAAGTGAAGAAGCACGTCAGTTGAATCGTGAAATTTTTGAAACGATTTATTATGCTGCCATGACAGCTTCAAAAGATCTTGCAAAAGAACTGGGGCCATATGAGTCATTTAAAGGGTCTCCTTTATCAAAAGGAATATTTCAGTTCGACATGTGGGGCGTTACACCCGGAAGTCGTTGGGAGTGGGATGTGTTAAAAGATGAAGTGGTAAAACACGGTGCGCGTAATTCATTATTGATTGCCCCAATGCCAACAGCGTCTACCTCGCAAATATTAGGCAACAATGAGTGCTTTGAACCTTATACAAGTAATATATATAACAGAAGGGTATTGTCAGGTGAATTTACCGTAGTTAACAAACACTTGTTGATTGATCTTGTAAAAAGAAACCTTTGGAATGGCGACTTGAAGAATAAAATCATTGCCAACAATGGTTCAGTACTGAATATCCCTGAAATACCTGAGGACATTAAAGAATTGTATAAAACCGTATGGGAGATTAAGCAACGATCGATAATTGACATGGCTGCCGATCGCGGAGCATTCATCTGCCAAAGCCAATCATTAAACCTGTTTATTGCAGAGCCGAACTTTGCCAAACTTACATCGATGCATTTTTATGCCTGGGAAAAAGGATTAAAAACAGGCATGTATTATCTACGCACCAAGCCGGCAACTAATGCTATTAAGTTTACGATCGATAAACAATATGAAACAAGTCCTGAGGCACTAGTAACAACTACCTCAACAACAATTGTGGATAATACAACTACAGTTGTAGACAGTGATGAAGCAATGAATCAAATCAGTTGCTCACTTGATAATCCGGAAGATTGTTTGTCCTGCGGGAGTTAAAATAATATATATACATAATTATTAAAAGGAAGGGCCGGTATTACCGACCCTTCCTTTTTTGTATTAACTTGAAAGTATTAAAATCAGTTAAATCCTTTAATCAGCTTAATCTGTGGTTAAGACAATTTACTTAAAGTTTCGAAGCCAGCACACAGGTCTTCTTGGTTTTCTTTACGTCACCATCGATGGAGAATGAATCAATATATATAATATAAATTCCGATGGCTGCTTTTTGATTATCCTGATTAATGCCGTCCCAGGTCCACACACCTTCTTCTGTTCCTAGTAATTCATTTTTAATGAGATCAATTACAGGACGTCCGCGTGAATCAAATATTTTAACGGTTGCAGTATATCCCGGCTTTTCAAATTTATAATGGATATTAACAACATCATGAAATCCATCATTATCTGGGGAAAAAATTTCCGGATCGATGGTGATTTCACTTCCATCAGAAGTTGAAGAACTGTATTGAGAGTTCTTATATCCCGGCGTAGCATACCCAGCAGATGTAGCAGCAGAATGCCAGTTCGTGCTGTCCTGGGAAATACGTTCCGGGCTAATTCTTTCCAATGAAACACCTTCTACAGCATTTAACAATGGGAAATGAAAACCGGCAGAATAGCGAAAACGATCAATGCTGTTTAATGAAGCATTCAGTAATACTGTTTCTCCTTTGTCGTCATTATATGTTGGAAGATCAGCAATATCTATAATCGCACTGTTATTTAAAACAACATAATGGCTTTTGATATCAGCAGGGTTTTCTGTGAGGCAAACATATTCGCCCGGGTAAAAAAGTTTTCTTGTTGTTATTATTGTACTTACCACATCAAGTGAGCCATCCGTTAAATCAGTATTGGCAATTCTCAATTGGGAAAGATCAATTATTTTTTGCGACCTGTTGAACAATTCAACAAAATCGCTCCCTCCGGTAAACGGATTAAACAATATTTCATTGATCACAATATCATCTGAGAGTGCTGTATCAGGTAAAGCGAAAGTGGTTGTTGAATTAGAGTCAATTTTATTATTGCTTAGATCTGTTACATTATTAACCGTTAAAGTATAAACAGTGCTTGGAATAATATTGGAAGATAAAGTGAGATGAACCAATGAAAAATCGGTTGCATCGCGTAATACATTACTTGGGTTTCCTAAGGCATTACTCAAAGTGTAATTTAATTTGTTTTGTGCAGTGGTTAATTCTACGGGTTCATTGAATTTCACATCCAATGTTGTAAGTGAAATCACATTAGCCGATGTGAGTACAGGCGATAATGTATCAACCACAATTGGACCGGTATAAAAATCATCAAAAAAGAAATTGGCAACATTACTGGAAGTATAGCTGCAAAAGACACCAAAATCAGCACTGCTGTTAAATGTGTTATTGATGCCGCTTGCTTCGAAAAGGTAATTACTGCCTCCATTATAATCAACATATAATTTCCATTCGGCATTTGCACTTCTGGTAACACGGATACCGATTGAAAAAGCATTCGCGATTGATCCATTGGTTCCTCTTGCAACAGAAGTAGATACAGACTGGTTTTGTTCGAACAACTCAACTGCATCTCCGCTCAATGACTCACCAAGTTGGATGTAATATCCATTTAAAGGCCCCTTAAGATTTGGAGAATCACTCACCAGGTAAATGCGGCTATAATTACTGGTAGAAGGTGAAAAATTCAAATGAACAAAACAGCGCCATTCCGTACTGTCAAGATTATTTTGGATTAGTGAAGATGATAAATAGGAAGCATTGGAGGCAATTGTACTGTTTAATTGTAGTTGCTGTTGCGTATTTACAATGAACTGAGCGGCATCTCCGCTCCAGGTAGGATTAGCAGTAAAATTTCCATCACTGAAATCCTCAATAAACTGTGCAGATGCATTGTAAAAAAAGAACAGGAAAAAATAAGTAAATAGCTTATGCATGAATAAAGTATTTAAGGTAAAAGTAAATCTAATATTCGTTTTACCAAACTTTCATATCACTACTAATATAGATTAAACCAATCATGAAAATTAAAAGAGGAGCCTAAGTCAATAATTAAGTAGCAGATTTCTGTTATATTGCCTCTTTAATTGTTGTTGCAATTATTTTCTCAGCTATATATCGTATTTACTGTTTAATAGTTTCTTCGGCAACGAATTCTTTCCGGTAAATCTTCAATAATAAAAAGAAATAGGAGATTAACAGCGGGCCAAAAACCAAACCCGGTATACCAAACCATTTTAACCCAATAATAACACCCAGTATGGTAATTATGGGATGAACATCAGCAAACCATCTTGCAAAAAAGAAACGGAAAATATTGTCAACTGTTGAAATAACAAATGTCCCATATAATAAAATTCCAATCCCATGCCAGGAGGCTGCGGTGGATAACATAAAAATAGCGGCAGGTAACCAGATTAATCCTGCTCCTACAACAGGTAATATGCTTGTGCATCCACACATCATCCCCCAAAAAAATGGGTCGTTTAAACCAAAGATCCAAAAACCAAATGATGCAATAATTCCCTGTCCTATTGCAATCAAGGGAACTGCAATAGCATTTGCAATGGTCATGTCGTGCAATTCTTTTGTGAGCATATTCATACCTTCTTGCGTAAAAGGAAGATAGCTAAACAATGATTTTTCTAATTCCCCAATATTTATTAGCATATAAAATAACAGGAAGTACATCATCAGCATACTACCAATCAGCATCAGGGATGAGTTAAGAATTGCCGGAACTTCAGTAGCTACTGTTTTTAAATAGTCAGTAAGAATTTTGCTGTTAATAATTTCGCGATCAAAAATCCCATTTAGTTTACCAATCAAAGTATGATAACCGAGCAATACATCCTGAGGGTCGGTTAAAATATTTTGCACGCGTCCAATGAGGACATACAGCAAGCCGAAAATGGGAATAATGATAACTAAAAATGAAATAAAAATGATGAGTGTTGCAGCTAACCATCTTTTCCAACTGTATTTTTCTATTAGTTTTAGCATGAATTTTCTGAACAAAACATAAAAGATAAGCGATCCCAGAAATGCATTAATAAAAGCACTTAAACTAATGATTAAAAAAAGAAACAATATGCCGATAAGAGCCACAGCAACAAATTGTCGACTTTTCCCGGGATATAAATTTGATTTAAAAGACATCTTTTTTTTACAAAGAAAGCAAAATCAAATTAATGTAAGCGATTCCGGCAAGTGAGCAATAGCAACGCAGTGTTGTATGTTGGCCCGGCAAAAAATTCGTATACTAACCGGATGCTTTTTTTGAAGGCACATTGTGCTCTCACTTCTTCAAATTAGACTTTGATTACTTGAAAATTTGGTGTTCCGAAGCAATAGTTCTCTTTGTCAATCACCGGCAACTTAAATTTTAAATAAACTTATTCGTTGACAACAAAATCTTTTGCAGATTTGCAAAATGAAAATAGCTGTTGTAGGGGCCACGGGTCTTGTTGGAAGTACAATGATCAGGATACTGGACGAGCGCGGATTCCCGGTTTCAGAACTTATTCCTGTCGCTACTGAAAAGTCTGTAGGAAAAGAGGTGGTTTTTAATGGTAAATCATTCAAAGTAATTTCAGCGGAAGATGCCATAAAATTGAAACCGGTTATTGCACTTTTTTCAGCCGGTGGCGAGACTTCTTTAAAACTTGCCCCGCAATTTGCGGCAGCAGGCTGTGTGGTAATCGACAACTCCTCTGCATGGAGAATGGATCCTGACAAGAAGCTTATTGTACCTGAAGTTAATGCGCACGTGTTACAAAAAGAGGACATGATTATTGCCAATCCCAATTGTTCCACCATTCAGATGGTAGTGGTATTGCAGCCTTTACATCAAAAATATAAAATCAAAAGAGTGGTAGTTTCCACTTATCAATCAGTTTCAGGCACGGGCAAGAAAGGTGTTGATCAGTTGATGAATGAACGGTCGGGAAAGCAAGGTGCGCTCGCTTATCCATATGCCATCGACCTCAATGTGATTCCTCAGATTGATGTTTTTCTCGATAACGGATATACCAAAGAAGAGATGAAGATGATCAAGGAAACACAGAAGATCATGGGTGACAACTCCATTCGACTTACTGCAACAACAGTAAGGGTTCCTGTTAAGGGCGGACATAGTGAAAGTGTAAATGTAGAATTCGAAAATGATTTTGATCTAAAGGAAGTAAAAGAGCTTCTTGCCAAATCTGCCGGAATAGTTGTAATTGATGAGCCTGCTGAAAAAAAATATCCAATGCCTATTGACGCAGAAGGTAAAGACGATGTATTTGTGGGGAGGATCAGAAGAGATGAATCACTTCCCAATACATTAAATCTTTGGATCGTTTCTGATAATCTTCGTAAAGGAGCTGCAACCAATGCTGTTCAAATTGCAGAGTATCTCGTTGCGAAAAAATATATATAATTAAATTACCGGTTACTTCACCAATGCAAGTGGACTTGTTATGCCGGAATAATTTTTCAGATCCATTTTGATTGAGCCGATTAATATTTCCGCTTCAGCCCTCACCGGGATCCGGTTTTTATCATCAGTGACCCAAATCGTCATACCTTCCTGCTCTTTAAACACCCTTCCTTCAAGTAACATCGGATGAAATACGATACAACGAAATTTCCCCGCTTTATTCTTTATCGTTTGTTTGCCAACATACTTAATGACTAACGGAAAAACCTCATCATCGAGATAAGTATTGATTGTAAAAGTATCACCGGGTTGTGCATGGTTAAAATCAAGGGTACGGGCATAATAAAATGCAGAAATCAAATCCTGCACATGTCCCGGCGTACTGATGGTTTTCTTTTCGCTGGTAGCTGTTTTCTTTGAATGGTTGAATTTAACATTCTGGTTGATGGTATAGCCACCTTCATCAACGTTTCTGATAAACATCCAGGGCATTAGTGTTCCGGTATCAATATAACTCTCATAACGATCGCGAACACTAAAAAACCAGTCAAAAGCGCCTGTAGATCGACCGGTACCAATAACATGCAGACATTGGCGCCCGTTGAAGTCCTTTAATTCAGGGGCAACTTCAAGTCGTGCTTCTCCGGCATCTATAAAGCCGTAATGAACACGGTATTCCAGTATTTCACTAGGTTGATATGGCCTGTCAGATGTATTGTTTTTTGTTTGGGCTAATCCTTTTTGAAGGATTAAAAATGATAAAGCAACATATATTGCTCTTATTTTCATTTTTCGTTGGGGTTTTGTTGGCTGTCCCCCGTTTGCAAATGTTGTTCCAAATCTTCCGGCAAGGGTGTATCCATGACATCCTCTGCAGCTTTGACCAGATCTGTCATTCTGGCTTCATTTTCTTCCTCAGGCATCATGCTGTCAAGTAAATCTGCCGGGATTCCGATTTCATTTTCGGTAATATGCAGGTCTTTTAGCTTTGGAAGGTCTTTCACCGACTTTAATCCAAAGTGATCCATAAAATTTTTACTTGTTCCGTATAGCAATGGTTTGCCAGGGCCATCACTCTTTCCTTCGATCACAATCAATTCTTTTTCCAACAGTTTTTGGATGCTGTAGTCGCAACTTACACCCCTGATATGTTCCATTTCCGATTTTGAAAGCGGTTGTTTGTAAGCGATGATAGCCAGGGTTTCTAAAGCAGCGGTTGAAAGGCGCTTTCTTGCTTTGATTTGCAACAAGGTATTGACAGCAGTATGATATTCCTTTTTCGTCAGGAATTGAAAACCATCAGCAATCTCCACCAATTCGAAAGAATGTTCTTCGGTTGAATATTGCTCTTTTAAAGTATTTAATACCTCCAGAATCTCTTTTTTAGATAATTCCCACCCATAGGCAGTTTTTAAACTTGATTGAATTTCTTCGACTGTAATATTTTGCTCCGCCACAAAAATCATGGCTTCAATTTGTTGTTTTAGTAGTTGCATGTTGTTTTATTTTTTTCAGATTGATTACTCAGCCTCACCCCGGCCCTCTCCTTCAGAGAGGGGGTTGATTATTCTAATTTTCAAATTGTCAAATTAAACCACAATATTCACAATTCTTCCCGGAACTACAATGACTTTTTTTGGTTGATCTCCATTTAGGTATTTATGCATTTCCTCGGCCTTACGTACAGTTTGTTCTACTTCCTCCTTTGTTAAATTTAATGAAAGCTGAAGTTTAAATCGCACTTTACCATTGATGGAGATTGGATATTCAAAACTATCTTCTGTTAAATAGGCCTCATTCCATTTTGGGAAAACAGCCTTTGAAATGCTCTCCTTATGTCCCAGCAAAGACCATAATTCTTCACAAACATGAGGCGCATAGGCAGATAAAATTATTGCCAATGGCTCAAGGATAGCTCGTTTATTGCATTTTACATCGGTAAGCTCATTGATGCAAATCATAAAGGTGCTTACAGAAGTGTTGAAGGAGAACCTTTCTACATCTTCTTCCACTTTCTTAATCGTTTTATGCAATACCTTTAATTCGGCAGGTGTTGGTGCTTCATCTGAAACGAAAAACTGATGTTCCTTAGTATGATACAAACGCCACAGTTTACGAATAAAATTAGCAACACCGGAAATACCATTGGTATTCCAAGGCTTGCTTTGCTCCAATGGGCCAAGGAACATTTCATACATGCGAAGGCAGTCGGCACCGTAAGCATTAATGATATCATCAGGGCTCACTACATTCCATTTGCTCTTTGACATTTTTTCTACCTCGCTACCGCATATATATTTTCCATCTTCCAATATAAATTCAGCATCAGCATATTCAGGTCGCCATTTTCGAATCGCAGCAATGTTCAATTCATTATTCTTAACCATGCTTACGTCTACATGAAGCGGAGTGCATTCATAGTTACTTTTCAGGTTAGCAGAAACATATTTATTTGTTCCATTAACACGAAATATAAAAGAAGAAACACCTTGTATCATTCCCTGGTTAATCAGTTTTTTTGCAGGTTCATTTTTTGGAATTAAACCCAGATCAAAAAGAAATTTTGTCCAAAAACGCACATAGAGCAAATGCCCTGTTGCATGCTCTGCGCCGCCTAAATAAAGATCAATATCCTGCCAATAGTCAACGGCTTCTTTAGATGCAAATGCTTGATCATTATTCGCATCCATGTAACGAAGGAAATACCAGGAAGAGCCTGCCCAACCCGGCATTGTGGAATGTTCATAGGGGTATGACTCAGCCTCACCCCCGACCCCTCTCCTTCTGAGAGGGGGGATTTCTTCTGACAAGTCAGAAGGCTCTTTTGTTAATGATTGTCGAGTTTGCAATTCGACTTTAATTGTATGAAGTACTTGCTGAATATTTTCCTTTACTTCCTTATTAGTAAAACGAATAACATTGAAACCATTTTCATTTAGAATAAGTGTTCTTTGTTCGTCATATTCTTTTTGTTCGTTGTGAATTTCTCCATCCACTTCAATCACCAGCATTTTTTCCAAACAAACAAAATCAACAATAAATTCATCAATGACATGTTGCCTGCGAAACTTTATTTCTAATTTTTGGTTTCGAAGCTCCTGCCATAATAAATCTTCAGCTTCCGTAGCTATTTTTCTTAACTCACGGGAATTAGCCTTGGTTATTTCCCAATTCTTAACATTAGCCGTTTGCCAAGAAGCTTTTTTCTCTTCCTTCTCAACAGGAACTCCTCCTTTCTCAGAAGGGTGTACTCCCTTCTCAGAAGGAGAAGGACCAGGGTTGAGGCTTTTTGGACTATACCTCCAATCTTTCGCCCTAGCTAAAGGAGGCTCCCCATCTTCCGTAGGTAAATACTTATCTACATCAGGTAATAAGACGGGCAATTCACTTTCTTCAACTAAATAAGGCAATCCCTCTTTATAATAAACAGGAAAAGGTTCACCCCAATATCGTTGTCTGCTGAAAATAGCATCACGTAAACGATAGTTGATTTTTCCTTTACCGATGCCAAGTTTTTCAATTTCCTTGATTGCGGCTTTAATTGCCTGGTGTCCGGTTAGTCCATTTAGGAATCCGGAATTAATCATAATGCCATCTTTCGTAGCATCAGCACCCTCACTGATATCGGCATCTTTCACAATAGCAGGAATGGGTAGTTTAAAATATTTGGCGAAATCCCAATCACGTTGGTCGCCGGCAGGAACAGCCATTACAGCTCCTGTACCATATCCTGATAATACATAGTCACCAATCCAAACCGGAATTTTTTCATTGTTAAATGGATTGATAGCATAAGCACCTGTAAAAGCACCACTGATTTTTTTTACCTCCGACATTCGTTCCCGCTCGCTCCTGTTCTTCGCATAATTCACATATTCATCAATGGCTTTACGTTGATCATTGGTAGTAATTTTATCCACCAATTCATGTTCAGGGGCCAAGGTTAAAAAGGTTACTCCAAAAATTGTATCAGGACGAGTAGTAAAAACCTCAATTCTCCAATCTTCTTTCTGACCCCGATAGCTATCGGGGCTGAATTCCAACATAGCTCCTTCCGAACGACCAATCCAATTGCGTTGTGCGTCTTTTATACTTTCTGTCCAGTCAATGCCATCCAAATCATTTAATAAACGCTCAGCATAAGCAGTAATACGCAAACACCATTGCTTCATGAGTTTTCGTTCTACTGGAAAACCACCTCGCTCACTTACGCCATCTTTTACTTCTTCATTGGCAAGCACAGTTCCCAATCCGGGGCACCAGTTCACCATGGTATCTGCTAAGTAGGCAAGACGATAATTTAAAAGAATAGTTTGTTGTTCTCGTTCATTGAAATTATTCCAGGCAACAGCATCAAATTCCTTCTCTTGATTGTTCACAGCGTCAATACCCGAATTACCATTTCGTTGAAAAAGGGTGATGAGCGCTTGAATATTTTCCGCTTTTTTAGTCCCGTTATTGTACCAGGAATTAAATAGCTGCATGAAAATCCATTGTGTCCATTTATAATAGGAAGGATCGGAAGTCCTCACCTCTCTGCTCCAGTCAAAACTCAACCCTATTTTATCCAACTGTTCGCGGTAGCGATTAATGTTTTGCTCTGTAGTAATAGCAGGGTGTTGGCCGGTCTGGATGGCATATTGTTCGGCAGGAAGTCCAAAAGCATCATAACCCATCGGGTGGAGGACATTAAAGCCTTTGAGTCTTTTATAGCGTGAATAAATATCAGAAGCAATATAACCCAATGGGTGACCTACATGCAGCCCTGCACCACTTGGATATGGAAACATATCCAGCACATAGTACTTTGGGCGATTGTTATCGCCTGTTGTTTTATAAGTTTGATGATTGCGCCAGTACTGTTGCCATTTGGCTTCTACATCATGAAAATCATACTCCATTCAGCCTTTTTTAAAGAGGCGCGAAGTTAACGAAAATCGCCTGTAAGGAGGTTAGCAACTGTTAATATTCTTTGAAGGGACTTGCATTTGTGCGCGTTATGATTAAATACATTTGCAACCTTATGGCACTTGAAAATAAATTAGTTCGCAAAACACGTCGTACATCACAGGTTTCTACCATCCTAAGCATCTCTTTGGTTCTTTTTATGCTTGGATTACAGGGTGTTTTACTTTTTCATGCCCAACGTGTGGGAAACTATGTTAAGGAAAACATTGAATTAAGTGTAGTTATTCAAAACGATGCAGATACTGCAGAGATTCAAAATCTTTTTACACGCATTTCAGGTAGCCCTATTGTTAAGAGCAGTAAGCTCGTGAGTAAGGAACAGGCGGCAGAAAACCTGAAAAATGACCTGGGGGAGGATTTTATCAGTTTTCTTGGCTATAATCCTTTAAATGCTTCCGTTGATATGCGTATTAAAGCTGAATTTGCTGATACTGCAACTATTAACCATTTTATCCAATCACTTTCATCAAGCAAAGCAGTACTTCAGATAAACTATCAACCTTCCCTTGTACAAGAAATAAATAGAAACCTAAAAACCATTACACTTGTTTTGCTGGGGTTCAGTGCTTTATTGTTTATTATTTCCGTTGCCCTCATCAATAATAGCATTAGGTTGAGTTTATATGCCAAACGAATGCTCATCAAAAGTATGCTGCTGGTAGGAGCAACAAAAGGATTTATACGTAAACCTTTCTTAAAATATAGTTTTTTCAATGGCATTGCCGGAGGGTTAATTTCCATTTTATTGCTGACACTGGTAATGTATCTTGTTATTCAAAAGCTGCCTGAGCTTTCCATGATACAGGATTATGTTGTAATGGGCGTTCTGGCAGGCGGTATGGTGGTATTGGGTGTCTTTTTATCACTGATATGCACTTTGTTCGCAGTGAATAAATACCTACGTTTGCGCTCTGAAGAGTTATTTTAAACCATGGCAAAAGAAAAAACCAATCTATTTAAAACTCCACCATCTAAAACACCTCCATCCAAAACTGTACATCCGATAACTGATGACTTTGCTTTCGGACGTGAGAACTACATTTTGATGATTGCAGGCATCGTATTAATCGTTGTTGGATATATGCTGATGTCAGGAGGTAAAAGCACCGATCCTAACATTTTTAATGAAAAGGAGATTTTCAGTTTTCGCAGAATCACACTGGCACCGATTGTTGTATTAATTGGTTATGCCGTTGAAGTATATGCCATAATAAAGAAAGCAGCCTAGTATCAATGACTTTTGTTGAAGCAATTATTCTGGCCATCGTTGAAGGCCTGACAGAGTTTTTGCCGGTATCTAGTACTGGACACATGATAATTGTTTCTTCATTAATGGGAATAGCAGAACAACCTTTTACTAAAACCTTTACTGTTGCCATCCAGTTGGGGGCCATCCTTTCTGTTGTAATCTTGTACTTCAAAAGATTTGTACATAACATCGATTTCTATATTAAGCTGATTGTTGCTTTCATCCCCGCTGCCATTTTTGGAAAGCTGTTAGATGATTATATTGATGCAATGCTGGGCAATGTTCTAGTGGTCGGATTCACCTTGTTGCTGGGGGGTATTTTTATTATTTTTTTAGATTATTTCGTAAAAGAAAATACCGATGAAAACAGCACTGTAATTACCAATAAAAAAGCCTTTACCATTGGCTTGTTTCAGTGTATTGCCATGATACCGGGAGTGTCACGTTCGGCTGCTACTATTATTGGAGGATTATACCAGAAACTAAACAGGAAAACAGCTGCGGAGTTTTCATTTTTCCTTGCTGTTCCTACAATGACAGCGGCTACTTTATATAAGGTCTATAAGTTTTACAAACAAGGAATTGGCGTTGAAGCTGATCAGGTGAATTTGCTAATCGTTGGAAACATTGTTGCATTTATTGTTGCGGCATTGGCCATCCGTTCTTTTATAGGATATATAATGAAAAACGGGTTTAAGGTTTTTGGCTATTACAGAATTATTGTCGGCTTGCTAATTATCATTTTAGTGGTAATGGGTGTTGATATAAAGTTAGTCGATTGATGAATATTTACGAGGAAGGGAGGGTCATTTTAATTGACAAGCCTTATCGCTGGACATCATTTGATGTCGTTAAAAAAATCAGGAATTTAACACGTGCAAAGAAGGTCGGTCATGCAGGAACATTAGATCCGCTGGCAACCGGGCTTCTAATTGTGTGTACAGGCAAATTCACTAAACAGATTTCTTTGATCCAGGATGCAGAGAAAGAATATACAGGAACTATATATATGGGAGCTGTTACTGCTTCTTACGATAGGGAAATGGAAGAAGAACAAACGTTCGATATTTCAAATATTACGGATGCGTTAATACATCAGACTGTTTTAAAGTTTACCGGTAAAATCATGCAGTCACCGCCTCTGCATTCGGCCGTAAAGGTGAATGGAAAACGGGCATATGAAATGGCCAGGCGTGGTGAGCAGCATGTGTTGGAAGCAAAACAAGTCACCGTTAGTGAATTTGAGATTACCGGTATTGCTTTGCCGCTTATCCATTTTCGGATTGTATGCAGCAAGGGAACCTACATCCGTTCAATTGCCAATGATTTTGGAAAATCGTTGAATAACGGCGCCTATTTGTTTGATTTGTGCCGGACCAGGATTGGAGACTATTTCTTGAAAGATGCTAAAACAATGGATCTGTTCAAAGTGGAAGAACCGGAAGGAAACTGAATAATTTTCAGGAAATTATTACCTCTTCAATAATGATTTAATAATGTTTTTTTAACATCATTTAAACTTTTATTTTACTCATTGTCAATTAGATAGACCCTCTTCATTTGTTCCCGGCTCCTTTGTAAGCATATATTTGCAGCCGCTTAAAAAAAACCGCTCATTATTTGACCTTTTCTTACCAAATAATGAATGATTAAAACCTTAATACTAAAGCCCGTAAGCTGAAATGAAATGATCATGTGTTTGTCAGCAATTTACTATGACATTCCATGCGCAGGACACTTGGCCGAATAAAACAAATTCGCCTGAATGAAATTATCCCAGTTCCGTTTTAACATTAATGAAAAATTATTAGC
>JANOXC010000175.1:0-4164 GCA_031418215.1 Bacteroidota bacterium | reverse complement strand
TTGATCGCTTCTGAAAATTTTGTGAGTAAGCAAGTGATGTTGGCAATGGGAACTTGTTTAACGAATAAATATGCTGAAGGCCTTCCCGGAAAACGTTATTACGGCGGTTGCGAAGTTGTTGATGAAATTGAAACCATTGCTATTGAGCGTGCTAAAGAATTGTTCGGTGCTGTTTGGGCAAATGTGCAGCCGCATTCAGGTGCACAGGCTAATGCAGCTGTTATGTTGGCGCTATTAAAGCCGGGTGATAAAATAATGGGGTTTGATCTTTCGCATGGCGGACATTTAACACATGGATCACCCGTTAACTTCTCAGGTAAATTATATACTACTTGTTTTTATGGAGTTGAACAATCAACCGGTGTAATTGATTATGATAAGCTGGAGGTTTCTGCAAAAAAAGAAAAACCAAAGCTGATTATTTGTGGTGCATCAGCCTATTCACGCGATTGGGATTACAAACGTTTACGCGAGATTGCGAACAAGGTTGGGGCATTCTTATTGGCTGATATTGCCCATCCTGCAGGGTTAATTGCACGTGGTTTATTAAATGACCCACTTCCACATTGTGATGTTGTTACTACTACTACACATAAAACTTTGCGTGGTCCAAGGGGCGGTTTAATAATGATGGGAAAGGATTTTCCAAATACTATGGGATTGAAGACTCCGAAAGGGGAAGTGCGCTCAATGACTTCCATTATGGATGGCGCTGTTTTCCCCGGAACACAAGGTGGACCGCTTGAGCATGTAATTGCGGCAAAGGCCATTTCCTTCGGTGAAGCATTGACTGATGATTATTTAAAGTATTGTATTCAGGTTGTTAAAAATGCCAAAGCAATGGCAAATGCATTTACCGAAAAGGGTTATAAAATCATTTCCGGGGGAACAGATAATCATTGTATGTTGATAGACCTCAGGAGTAAAAATCTTACCGGAAAAGTTGCAGAAAATGCATTGGTGAAAGCTGACATTACCATCAATAAAAACATGGTTCCTTTTGATGATAAATCGCCTTTTGTCACCAGCGGTATTCGTATCGGAACTCCTGCTATTACTTCCCGCGGTTTAAAAGAAGCGCAAATGAAAAAGGTGGTTAATCTGATTGATAAAGTTTTGATGGCGCCTGAAGATGAAAAGGTGATTACAAAGGTGAGGGGTGAAGTCAACGAAATGATGAAAGGTTATCAGTTGTATTAATGTTAGTTGAACAATTAAACCATTTTGTCTCCGTTTATTAATAAGCCAGCTCAACTGCCATTGAAGAAATTCTGCCATTTTATTTTTCTATATATACTGCTTTCTGCAAACTCCTATGGACAAATAGGAGGCAACAATACATTTGAATTTTTAAATTTGGTTCCATCTCCACGGGCTGCTGCTCTTGGCGGAAATGCCATTGCTACACGCGCTGATGATGTTAGTCTTGTTTGGCAAAACCCATCGCAGTTATCCATGGGAATGAATAAACAGCTGCAGCTTACTTATGTGGATTATTTTGAAGGTATTAATTTCGGCCAGGTTGCATATGCGCAAAACATCAATCGTTTTGGAATGGCTGCGGCAACATTGCATTATATCGACTATGGCACTTTCAAAATGACGGATGTGTCGGCTAATGACTTAGGTTCTTTTAAAGCTGCAGAATATGCATTGGGTTTGTCGTGGAGCAAAACACTTGATAGTGTATTATTTATTGGTGCTTCTTTGAAAGGAATATATAGCAAGCTGGAAACCTATTCATCAACTGGTATTGCAGCAGATTTGGGCATGACTTATTTGTCGAAAGACCGTTTCTTTTGTGCTGCATTGGTGGCTAAAAATATTGGCAGACAGTTTAACGCGTATGAAGATGCAGGTAATGAACCTTTGCCATTTGAAATGCAAATTGGAATTACCAAGCAATTACCCAAAGCCCCGTTTCGATTCGGTGTTACCTGGCAGCATTTGGAGCAGTTCGACCTTACCTATGTTGATCCAAATATTCCGGCTGTAGATCCCCTGACCGGTGAAAGTAATAGTACGAGCATTTCCTTTGGAAAAAAATGTATGCGGCATTTAGTTTTGAATACCGAATTACTATTTTCTAAAAGCTTTAATCTCCGCTTCGGATATAATTTTCAGCGAAGAGCGGAATTAACAAATGCTAATAAACGCGGTACTGTTGGATTTAGTGCTGGATTTGGCTTTAAAATATCCAAATTTCAATTGAATTATGCACGTGCGCAATATCACCTGGGTGCTGCTAGCAACCAAGTTTCTGTTACTGTAAAACTGTCTGATTTTTGAAGTTATTACATCAGTTTTATACCTATTCCTGTCTTATAAAGATAGTTGGCACAGTTTTTCATAACTATTTTGAATTTTCTACGTACAAATTATAAAACCCTCCATATTGAAAGAAATAATTATTCCGGTAGAGTTTGCCAATGTAGTTGATTTCTACGGCGTCAACGATGCAAACCTTGATATCATAAGAAAAAAATTTCCTGCTTTAAAAATTGTTGCCCGAGGCAATGAAATTAAAATCATTGGCGATGAATTGCAAGTTGCCACATTGATGGAGAAACTGAATAGACTGGTCACTTACTTTCAGGATAAAGGAACATTAAGTATTAGCGATGTTGAACATCTTTTCAATGGGCATAGCGAAAATGGATCAAATACTTTTGAAGGCTCAAAGGATGTTTTGGTTTATGGACCGGGTGGAATAATTGTAAGAGCTCGAACAGCCAATCAACGTAAGATGGTTGATGCCACTGTTGAAAATGATATTGTATTTGCTATTGGACCTGCGGGAACCGGTAAGACTTATACTGCTGTTGCACTGGCAGTGCGTGCGCTTAAAAACAGAGAGATCAAACGGATTGTTTTAACACGTCCTGCTGTTGAGGCGGGTGAAAATCTGGGATTTCTTCCCGGTGATCTCAAAGAAAAAATTGATCCTTATCTGCGCCCTTTGTATGATGCATTGTATGATATGATTCCCGGTGAAAAACTAAAAGGTTTTATTGAAAATGGCATCATTGAAGTAGCACCACTTGCTTTTATGCGCGGTCGTACATTAGACAATGCCTATGTGATATTAGATGAAGGACAGAATACAACAGAGAATCAATTGAAAATGTTTTTAACCCGAATGGGCCCTTCAGCAAAATTTATTGTAACAGGAGATGTTACGCAAATTGATTTACCGCGAAACCAGCCTTCTGGGTTAGTACAGTCTATTAAATTATTGAAGAACATCAATGGCATTGAATTTATTACACTTGATGCAACGGATGTTGTTCGTCATAGATTGGTGAAAGATATTATTCATGCTTATCATAAGAAGGATGAGTGATTATTAAATGCAGAATTCAGAATGTAGAATGCAGAATTTTATCAATATCACTTTTAGCAACAATGTTCTACCTTAACGCTATTTTGGATTTTTTAACATGAAATTTTGCAAACTGAAACCTGCCTACTGCTAGCTGCCTACTGCTGCTACATATTTTTCCCCTGATTTACAGGGTTTCCTTAGTTAAATCCAGAATATTCATTTTTCTTATCGGATTTAAGTTAATTTTGTTAGATGATGACGATTAATCCAACCACATTAATTAAGAACAGCATTCAACGGACAGATTTTAAGTTCCCGATGCTGTCGTCTGTTTACTATGGCAAGGTGCGTGATGTATATATCATCGACAATAAACTGATGGTAAGTGTAGTGAGTGACAGAGTATCCGCTTTTGATGTTGTGATGCCCAGGCCAATTCCTTACAAGGGACAAGTGTTAAATCAAATAGCCGCTTATTTTTTAGAAGCTACAAAAGATATCTGTCAGAACTGGGTTATCCGTGTTCCAGATCCCAATGTTACCGTTGGAATTTTATGCAAGCCATTTAAAGTTGAGATGGTGATTCGAGGGTACCTTGCAGGACATGCTTGGCGCGAATACAAAAGCGGCAAGCGTATAATTTGCGGTGTTGCAATGCCTGATGGAATGAAAGAGAACGATCGTTTTCCTAAACCCATCATTACTCCATCAACAAAAAGTGATCATGGACATGATTTAGATATTTCAAGAGAAGAAATAATTAAACAGGGAATTGTTTCTGAAGAAGATTATACACAGATTGAAAATTATACTTACGCTTTGTTTGAACGCGGGACAAC
>JANOXC010000174.1:0-56979 GCA_031418215.1 Bacteroidota bacterium | reverse complement strand
GAATTTGGTGAATGACGGGCCGGTAACAATTGTCGTCGATTCAAAAAACAGGGAATAAAATTGTTGTTGTAAAAATTTCGGTTTTTTTCACTTTTCACTTTTCACTATTCACTATTCACTATTCGCTATTCACTTTTCACTATTCACTATTCACTATTTATATCCAATCCTTTTTCTTGCACTCTGTGCTTTTTCCTGATTATCTTTTTTCAATAAATAATTAATTGCTTCATAAACATCTTTGAATTGTTGATTGTATTTCATTTCCAATTCTTTCAACTTTTTTGTCAAGTCTTTATGCGATAGTGCATACTTTCTCATAAAGACAAATGCTCGCATTATTGCAATATTGACCGCCAATGCCTTTTTACTTTTCAATACACTGGAAAGCATAGCTACACCTTGTTCAGTAAAGGCAAATGGCAAGGCAGGGCTAAATTTTATTGTTTCCGAGAGGTTATCACAATTTGTGATAACCTCCTGCCATTCTGATTTAGACATTTGAAACATAAAATCACTTGGAAATCGATCGCTATTGCGTTTTACGGCTTGCTTTAGAACCCTGGTTTCAACTTCATACATCAAAGTTAAGTCAAAGTCAAGCATCACTTTTTGCTCCCGCAAGTCATAAATTTTTGTTTGAATGTTTTGTAGTTGCAGGTAATTTGGATTGAAGCGCAATAATAATTTACTATCAAAAGATTAACAATAGCGATATATTGCTAGAAATAAGAGTGTAAATAGTTCATGTTAGAATAATGTTAGTGTTACTTTTGATTAATGCTTAATTTTGAACTTTAAACCTTAACTCCACTTTTTGTAATCACAACACATGACAATTAAACAAACCCAACAAGAAATCGACAACTGGATCAAACAATATGGCGTCCGCTATTTCAGTGAACTCACCAACATGGCTTTACTAACTGAAGAAGTAGGGGAGCTTGCAAGGATCATGGCAAGAAAATATGGCGATCAGTCGTTCAAAGAAGGGGAGTCAGATGCAATGTTGGCAGATGAAATGGCCGATGTCTTATTTGTGTTAATCTGCATAGCCAACCAGACTGGAGTTGATCTGGAAGAGGCGATGCGGCTCAACCTGGAGAAGAAAACCAACAGGGATTCCGCGCGTCACAAGCAGAATAATAAGCTATAATCAGCACCGGGGAATTTGGCGCTGATATGAAAGTATCATTGGTGAATGATGGTTCGGTCACTAGTATTATTGATTTGAAAAATAAAAAATAAAAATTTACAAGTTGCCATTCGTTTATTCGTGCTCTTTCGTAGTTCACTTAATTTGAACTTATTGCTTTATGATTTTTTCTATCAGCTTTTTTGAAGGAGTTATAGCGGTAACAAAATATATTCCTGCTGGTTGATTTCTTAAATCCAGATTTTGTACTCCAACCTTTGAGTTATTTTCAACAATCATACGACCATAAATGTCAGTAACGGATAAATGATAATTTGTTTTTGAATCAGAAAGTTTAATTTCAAATACGCCGTTGCCTGGATTTGGTGAAACAACCATTTCCTGCATAACACTTAAGTTAGAATGGCTTTTTAAGGTTTCTGTATTATTGGATGCCATGCGTGAGCCGGAAACGGCAAATGTCGCGTTACATGGTGTATAGGTAATGTTTGGACAATGTGCTCTGAATGCGCTTCCGTTTTTTGCATGAAACCCATTTTTTAAATATACAGTTTCCGTTGCACGAAAAGTTACATTTGCACCTGATTCGACAGTATATGAACCAACAAGTGCAGTAGCATCCGGGTCAACCTGTTTGCCAGCATATATTTTATTTTGTGCTATATATATTAATGGATAGGGTTGTGTAATTATTCCATTTTGAACATATTGAATAGCAGCATAATTTTTTAATACAGCTCCTCCATCGGTTATAGTTTTAAAGCGAGCCGGGTTTTTTACAGATGGGTACTCTTCAAAAATCAGCGTACCTCCTTGTTTTGATTCGAAGATTGCATCGAATATTCTGACACAGGGTTCAACAGTAATTTTCCCATTGTTTTCCATGTAATAATAGCCATAACGCTCGTCCAATAGCCACGTTGATGGGTCATCCCAACTTACTTCCGGATAATTTAGATTGCCGCCGGGAGCGACTAAATCAGCTGCATTTACCGGTACTGGAACATCCCTTGGATCTGAATAGGGGCCTCCATTCTCAATTGTATTCGCATCGTTCACTTCATACGTTGAAGGGTATCTTCCCAATATTGTTTTGAAAGTATAACCAGTTGGAAATACAATTTCAGTGATAGCACTAGAAATAACATCAGCAATTACAGTAACTTCCGATGGATTATAAATAATTTTTTCAGTCGGATTAATTACTGACAAATCAAAAAAAGGAAAGCCCTTGTCAATAAAGTATTTATGCTTGATTCCAATGTCAGAAGTCTGAATCGTAAGTAATCCAGAATTTAATAGATACCCCGCTAAAGAGGTTCCAGTGCTATTCCTTAAATAAGTTGTATAAAGTGAAAACGGGCCTGGATGACCATGGGAAAAGTCATATTCTGCTCTAAAATTATAAGTATTATAACTACTATAAGCAAATAGATCATATTGTGAATTTGGAAAATACGGTTTACTTGTACCCGGATTGCAAGGGGTTGCAATACCATTATTAGATAAATGATAATTGATTGTGCCACCATTGACCCAATCATTATTTGAAGTATCATTGTAATGAGTTCCCAACATAGCAAAATCAAGGGTATAAGGCTTAGATATTAATTCAGGCAAAAATACCACGTCCCAACGATAAGAACCGTTAGCTCCGCTTAAATTATCCGATACAAAGGGATAATAATTCATTCTTCCTCTTGTGTTATCATACACCCAAACAATAGAATCGATTTTATCTGATAACGGATCACTTGTGCAATGTAGATAAACTGTATGTTTAATAATGGTATGAGGCAAAAGGTTTCTATTACCTTGAAACGGAACATTCTGGATAAAAAAGGTGCTTACCAATGCCTCCCGCATTCCATCGCCACCGCTAATTGGCGCTCCAGGGCCATTCAATGCCATTAATCCGGAATCTCTGATATTTTTGATATCGCCCCAACTTTTAGATGACGAGCTATAAATATCTTCCGGCATAAATAACTTTCGTTCATTCACTGAAGATGCACAACCCAATGGATCATTAAAACAGTTAAGCGTGAATGGAAAAGACACTACTTCCATTTTATATGTTTTGGCTAATGGTGCCCAGCTCGATGGATCGACTAATGTATCTGCATAGTACCAATCATTGGCCCAATGTGAATGATTTAATGAAATCATGTATTCACCAGTATATCCCCCATTAATATTCCTTTCATCTTTGGAATCATAAACAGTATAAGGAATTGATGAAATTATTGTTTTTGCAAAGGGTGGAACTTGGCCTACATAAGCTCTATATGGGTCAATCAGGTCTTGAGCAAATGAGTTGTTAACAAACATAGAAATGAACAATATTGCTCTTAGTTTTTTCATATATATATATCAGTTAATAACTAACTTAATGTTATAGTTTTCTACACTATTGTAAAATGTTAACAGATATATTCCTGCAGTAAACATGTTATTTAGTTCCAGAATCATTGATTTGTCGACCTGCCTTATCAATATCGTTCTTCCAAACATATCATTAATTCTAAGGCTCAAAGAATTGTAATGGAAATCAGCTAGTTCAATGTTAATGGATGAGTGAGCAGGATTGGGAAAAATTTTAATTGGAATTGAATTACCATTAGATGTGTCATCAATCCCTGTTGTCATACAATCTATATGAGTCGTGGAACTAGGCCATGCAATATTGACATTTGAAGCAGAATCCGGCACTGAAAAACTATCAGCATAAATTATATGTGACTGAATAGAAATTGTATCAGAAAGATAGCATGGAAAAACCGGATTATTAATTTGTGTACAGCCCATATAACCAGTGCTGTCGGATTTGGCAACTACCATAAATGTATTATTCCAATCTCCACCTGAATAATAAATATCTTTCCCATCATTAATAAATGAACTGAAAAAAGTATATGGTAAACCACCAATTACGACAGGTTTCCTGCTGATAATTAATCCGGTTGAATCTATTTCAACTATTTCATAGCACGAATTACTTATATAGTTATTATTGATTTTATTTACTATAAGTGGTTCAAAAAGGGGGCCATTGCAAGTGTAATTATAAATCTTACTCCAACTTTTATTAAAACTGCTGTCAATGCCAACCAAAATTGGTATTAAGGAAGCTGATGGAACAACACCATTAATATTTGATAAATTAAGCACAAAGTTTTCTCCATCCTTATAAACACTTTTAATAAATTCATTGGTATTCGTGCCAACAGAATGTCCTTGCACCGGATTGCCGGAGTTGTCAACTTCCAGTAAAAAACCGTCTGATTCTTCCAAGTCCTCATTTCCTTTATACCCGGCGAGCAGATAATTGCCATTTGATCTTCTGGTTATTGAGAAGGTGCCATTAAAAAAATCACCCAAAAGGCTGTACGTTTTTGACATAATGATCTGGCCAGTGGTGTCAGTTACAAGGAAAAATGTTTTTGCTGAGTCAATAGTTAAATTGGAAATAAAACGGTACTCACCAACAAGAACAATTGATGAGTCCTCATTGGCAATCAGGTCATGAAGCCATACCCAGTCGTCAGTATCCCCGATAGTAAATATTTTAGTCCATATTAATGCTCCTGCTGTATCGATTTTTGTCAAATATTCTTTATAATTATAATTTCCGCCAATATATATATAGCCATCTTTTCCCCTGACTAACTTTTCATGGAAGTAATTATAAGTTTTAGCCCAGATAAAATTACCACTGGAATCTGTTTTAACTATTGCATATCGAGAACAAATAACCAGGCTTTTGTCTTCCAATTGTAACATCGATATGCCGGGGTAGTTATAGTTTTGATCATAAAAGTCTTTCAAATAATACAACTGACCTTTTGCTTGAACAAAAAGAGCTATAAATAACACAGTTAATACAAAAGATTTAAATTTCATTTGAAATAATTAAATTACTGGTCTAACAATAAAAACATTGTATTGATTTTGAAATTGAGCCAAATAGGTACTCATGGTAAATTTAATAGTCTGTTCTCCATTTAATTGATAAAACAATTAAAAGCAATTTTTATAATATCACTTTCTCCCTTTTTTCTCCAGTGTGTTAATTCGGTTTTCCAACTGAATTATATATAAATACAACTCTTCAATTTTCATTTGTTGCAATATTTGCAATTCACCCAACGATTGTCCATTTTCTTTGATTTCATCAGCAGGAGGAATACCGGGTAAATGATGATTTGTGGATATAAAATCACTAACATCATTTAAGGAAGTTAGCGGATATTCCTTACTAAAAACATAATCAGGCCAAGGGGTAAGGCTTGAAACTACAACTTCCCGTGCAGCAATTTTGCCACCGACAATCAATTTATAACTGCTTGCATTATTTATGGTGGGGTCCGAACCAATACCGACCCTGCCTGATATATAGGAATTGCCGTAAACACTGAATTTTATGCCCGGCAAAGGCGAATAGGATCCTATTGAAACACCAATATCTGGACATGTAAATAGGAGTGGAGCGGTGGTAAACCCTGACCAATCCGGTACTACCGTTGGTCCGGCACAAGGTGCAGCCGCATCAATATTTTTGCGGAGGTTGCTTAAGCGTGATCTCTGCTTGGTTATATGTTCCATTGCCATCCCAAACATCAACACGATAATAACCTTCCGTCAAACCGGTGAGATCTTGAGTTTCTTCTCCATTGCTCCAATGATAGAAAAATGGTGGAGTCCCTCCATTAATCTGCAAATCGATTGAACCATCATCCCCTCCAAAATAACTTACATTATAAGCATCGTACCATGATGGATACAGTTCAATTGAAAAAGACTGAGCATTTGAAACTTTGATACCAGATAAGATAAATATTAAACTAAAATAAATTGAAAGAATACGTGGTTTCATAGGTGTGAGGTTTATATATTAGCAAATATAAAAAATAAGAACCAAGTATGGTGGCAAGTGAATTATTGTTTTTATTATTGACAATTGACAAATGACTCATGACATTCAAAGAAACACAAAGGCAAGTCGACACCTGGATCAAAAAATACGGCGTCCGCTATTTCAGCGAACTCACCAACATGGCTTTACTTACCGAAGAGGTAGGAGAACTTGCACGAATAATGGCAAGAAAATACGGCGATCAATCGTTCAAAGAAGGGGAGTCTGCTGTTAATTTATCCGATGAAATGGCCGATGTCTTATTTGTGCTGATTTGTATGGCCAACCAGACGGGTGTTGATTTGGAAGAGGCGATGCGGCTCAACCTGGAGAAGAAAACCAACAGGGATTCAACCCGTCATCAGGAGAATAATAAGCTTTGATTAGCTGGGTTTTGTTAATAACGGGGTTAAAGGACAGTCAGAATACCTCTAATTTAGCTACATTTGCCACGCGAACGTTTGTTCACACGGATGATAATAGACTTACTACTTACAGCACTCCTCGTTTTCTTAAATGGATTTTTCGTTGCCGCCGAATTTGCAATTGTTAAGGTTCGGACTTCACAGGTAGAATTAAAAGCAGGTAAAGGCAGTTACCTTGGTAAAATATCCAAACAAATTGTTGATCGACTGGACAGTTACTTGTCAGCTTGCCAATTAGGCATTACCATGGCCAGCCTTGCATTGGGTTGGATTGGCGAAAGAGTAGTGGCAAGTATGATACTTAGGATCTTTAGTGATTTAGGTCATCCGCTTGATCCTGCCATGGCAAATCAAGTAGGTTGGCCCGCAGCATTTGCATTGATTACCGTATTGCATATTGTTTTTGGTGAGCAGGTGCCAAAAATTTTTGCCATCAGGCATTCATTGGCTACAACATTGGTTATTTCATTGCCCTTGCGCATTTTCTATTTCTTACTTCGCCCTTTTATCTGGTTCTTAAATGCTTTTTCCAATCTTGTTCTTAGGATCATCGGCATTGAACCTAAAAAAGGAGAAGACATTCATACCGAAGAAGAGCTTCGGATGATACTTACTGAAAGTGAAGAAGGTGGTGCTATACGCCCTTCAGAAAACGAATTGATCCAAAATGTTTTTGAATTTGATGACAGAGTCGTGAAACAAATTCTTATTCCAAGGACAAAAGTTTCTGCAATTGATGTTCTTTCCACCAAACAGGAAATCATTCAACGGGTGATTGATGAAGGCTATTCTCGCATGCCTGTTTACGAAGATTCATTGGATAATATTGTTGGTATCATTTTTACCAAAGACCTTATCAAGGTTTTACATGAAAATAATTTCAAAAGCATTAATGATATTTTGCGTCCAGCCTATTTTGTACCGTTGAATAAGCGAATCAATGAATTGCTAAAAGAATTCCAAACGCAACATATACAGATGGCAATTGCCACGAATGAGTTTGGCGGAACAGCAGGAATTGTTACGATGGAAGACATTATTGAAGAATTGGTTGGGGAGATTCAGGATGAATATGACGATGAAAAACCGGCCGTTGAAAAGAAAAGTGAAACGGAATTTATTGTCAACGCATCAGCCAATGTTTCAGATGTGAATGATGTTTTACCAATTGAATTACCTGAGAGTGCAAATTATGATACTGTTTCAGGACTTTTAAATTATATATATGGCCGCATCCCTGCCGTGAATGAGAAAAGGGTTTTTGGCGGTTATGAATTCACTATCATCAAGCGTTTTAAACACAGTGTTGATACTGTAAAAATGGTGGTGGTTGATTCCGGTTCCGTTGATGAAGAAGATTAACGCGTGCAGGTTGCATTGATCTCCGTCCCATCTGCATGATAGTTCATGGTGATTTTCGTAGCATTTGAATTCATTACACCGGTTCCATAAATGTTGATTGCGGTAATTGTAATATTCTGCGAAGGGATCGTCATAGTGCTTCCTGATACCAATGCAATTGCCTTGGGTGCTGTATTACCGTAGCCGGAAAAATTATCAATGACAATAGTATCAGCATTTCCTTTTGCGGTGATGTTGATGGTAAATGAAGCCCCGCCATTTTCATTGCAAAGCCATTCACCTAAATACTGTTCCCTAGTGATGGAAGTTGTTGGGTCGTCTTCTTTTTTACAAGATGCAACGAAGGCCATCAGCACGAAGCAGATTATATATATTTTTTTATAGCTCATATAAGTTTTCTTGCCTGAATAATCATGCCATTAAATTAATTTCGATGAAACTTAGGCACGGCTTCAAAATTACAGGAATAGTACTTGCTTTTCAGCTGAAATGATATCCGTTTTTAACAATGCAATAATGCCGTATTTTTTGGGTTATCAACACAGTTAATACCAGTGTGATTGAAATTGCCGTTTGCCCTATATTTGCACTTGAATAGCTGTAATTTTTAAAGATGAAACAATACCTCGATCTGCTCCGTTATGTAAAAGATAACGGAACTCGTAAAGAAGACCGAACAGGAACCGGAACGAGCAGCGTTTTTGGTTATCAGATGCGGTTTAACCTTGAAGATGGGTTCCCTTTGCTGACCACAAAAAAGCTGCATACAAAATCTATCATCCATGAACTGCTTTGGTTTTTGCAGGGAGATACGAATATCAAATACCTGAAGGAAAATGGAGTCAGTATCTGGGATGCCTGGGCCGATGAAAATGGTAACCTTGGACCTGTTTATGGCCAGCAATGGCGCTCCTGGGCAACTGCCGATGGACGAACAATTGATCAAATTAGTGAATTGATCAAAACCATTAAAACAAATCCCGACTCCCGACGAATGATCATCAGTGCATGGAATGTGGGGGAAATTGAAAAGATGGCATTACCTCCTTGTCATGCTTTGTTTCAGTTTTATGTTGCCAATGGCAAGTTGAGTTGTCAGTTGTATCAACGCAGTGCAGATATCTTTTTGGGCGTACCTTTTAACATTGCTTCTTATGCTTTGTTAACCTGTATGATTGCACAAGTCTGTAATTTAAAGCCGGGTGATTTCATTCATACCTTTGGTGATGCCCATATATATAATAATCATATCGAACAGGTCAACCTGCAACTCAGTCGCGACCCAAGACCATTGCCAACTTTGCAAATGAATCCATTAGTGAAAGACATCTTCGGTTTTAAGTTTGAAGACTTTTTTGTTACGGGTTATGATCCACATCCACATATTAAAGCAGCTGTTGCTGTTTAATTGTAATCAAACATTCAATAAATAAATAGTGACTGAACATCGCTTAATTCTTAAATGTTAAATAACTGCCTGTGATATTAAGCCTGATAGTTGCTGTTTCAAAAAACAATGTAATTGGTGCCGATAATGGATTGTTGTGGCAGATGCCTGCTGACCTGAAGCATTTCAAAGCTGTTACCATCGGGCATACAATCATCATGGGACGCAAGACCTACGAATCGATTGGCCGTCCATTACCCGAACGCAAGAATATTGTTGTAACAAGACAAGAAGATTTTAAAGCTGAGGGATGTGAAGTTGTAAATAGTCTTCAAGATGCTGTAGACCTTTGTCTCAGGGAACAGGAAGTATTTATTGTTGGAGGCGGAGAAATTTATAAGCAAGCCATTCATGCCGCTGATAAAATTTATCTCACGCGCATTTATGGTATGTTCGAAGGCGATACTGTTTTTCCCGAAATTAATTTTTCAGAGTGGAGGCTCACCAAATACCTGAAACATCACAGTGATGCCAAAAATCCTTTTGACTATTCTTTTTCAGAATACGAAAGATTGTAAACAGTTAGCATTACCAACACCCATTGAGGTTGATTTCAGGCGAAGAATAATGGGAAAGTTGATATGTACTTCGTTATCCGTAGCTAAAGCGAAGAAACTGTCTTAACTATGATTTATTTGATTTTTATGATTTACTTGATTCAATAAATAGTCAGTATAAACCAAGAGGTATCGCAAAACCAGAAACCAGAAACTTTTTTTAAGCAACCTTCAAATGCTGCAACCCTGATTGCCCCAGTTTTTCTTCTGCATAAGCCAACGTTACTTCAAAAGTCTTCACATTTTTTCCTGATGGAACATCGAACATCGCATCGAGCATGATGGCTTCGCAAATGGTGCGTAATCCTCTTGCGCCCAATTTGTATTCAATGGCTTTGTCAACAATAAAATCCAAAACCTCAGTATCAAAAGTGAGTTTGATATGTTCCATCTCAAACAATGCTTCATACTGACGGATGATGGCATTCTTTGGTTCCGTTAAAATCTGTCGTAATGTTTCTTTGTCAAGTGGCTCGAGGTAAGTGATGGCAGGTAGTCTTCCAATCAACTCCGGTATTAATCCAAATGTACGAAGATCGATAGGTGTGATGTATTGATATAAATTATCCTTGTTAAAAGCTAAACGATCTGTTTTCTTTGCAAAACCCAGGGAGTTGGAATTCAACCTGCGACTGATGATTTTGTCAATGCCACTGAAAGCTCCACCACAGATAAATAATATGTTTTGTGTGTTCACGGCTACCATCTTTTGTTCAGGATGCTTGCGGCCTCCTTGGGGTGGAACATTCACAATTGTATTCTCCAGCATTTTCAACAATCCCTGTTGAACGCCTTCACCGCTTACATCGCGGGTAATGGACGGATTGTCGCCTTTGCGGGCAATCTTATCAATTTCATCAATATATACAATACCACGCTCTGCCGATTCAACATCGTAATTTGCAGCTTGTAATAATCGGCTTAAAACACTTTCTACATCTTCACCAACATATCCTGCTTCTGTTAATACGGTAGCATCAGCAATGCAAAAAGGAACCTTCAATAGTTTGGCAATCGTACGGGCAAGCAAAGTTTTTCCTGTTCCGGTTTCGCCAACCATTACAATATTGCTCTTCTCAATTTCTACTTCTTCTGTTTTCTTTGATCCGTGAATGAGCCTTTTGTAATGATTATAAACGGCCACACTCATTACTTTTTTTGCATGGTTCTGACCAATCACATACTCATCTAAAAAATTCTTGATCTCTAATGGCTTGGGCACATTGATAAACTGCCCGATGGATTGCTTGAATTTATGATCCTGCTCTTCATCAACAATTGTTTGTGCCTGCGTAACGCACTGGTCGCAGATATGACCTTGTATGCCGGCAATCAGCACATTGACGGAACTTTTGTCGCGTCCGCAAAAAGAACAGACGATCTCCGATTGTTGTTTTTTCATTTTGATAAAGAAATTGGAACTTGTTTAGGCGGCGTAAAGATACGGATACAAAAAGGGGAAAGCAATTTTATCGCCTTCCCCTTTAATGATTCAGCCTATTATTAGCTGTATTCAGCCAAAATGAATGGCCGGAATAATTATTTAGTCTTCGTACGAGTCAACACTTCATCGATCATACCGTATTCTTTTGCTTCCTGGGCAATCATCCAGTAATCGCGGTCGCTGTCTTTCCAAACAGTTTCATAATCTTTACCTGAATGGGAGGCAATAATTTCATAAAGCTCTTTCTTTAAAAGCTGAATTTGCTTAGCGGTAATTTCAATATCAGAAGCCTGTCCTTCCGCACCACCCATTGGCTGGTGAATCATCACACGGGCATGCTTTAAAGCAGAACGCTTTCCTTTTGTTCCGGCGCATAAAAGAACAGCTGCCATAGATGCTGCCATGCCTGTGCAGATCATCGCTATATCAGGCTGAATGTATTGCATGGTGTCATAAATACCCAACCCGGCATATACTGAGCCTCCCGGACTGTTAACATAAATGGTAACATCACGCTTTGGGTCGCTGGACTCGAGGAATAACAACTGCGCCTGGATGATATTGGCAACATAATCATTGATCCCCGTTCCCATGAAAATAATCCTGTCCATCATCAATCTTGAAAAAACGTCCATTTGTGCAATGTTCATGGCACGTTCTTCAATAATGGTTGGAGAAATATAATCGGCGTACACAGAATTAATATACTGATCAACGCCATTGCTGCTGATGCCGCGATTGTGCACGGCATATTTTGTAAATTCTTTTCTAAAGTTCATATTCATTGTTACGTTTTATATATTTAAAAGGTTTTAGTTGTTTGACACCCAACGCTAAATAGCTACAGATGTTAAAAGGATTGAAATTGTTTGAGTAGTTAATATTGATCAAGCACCGAATCACTTAATTAATTAATCACCCAATAACCTAATAGCGTAATCGCTCAATCGCCTCCTTGCCTCCTTGCCTCCTTGCCTCCTCGCTTATTAACTTCAAAGATAAACCCCAATAACAATGCCTTCCGCTAAAGAATTAAAAACTAATTAACAGCGTTTTCAGCCTTTTAGCAAAAAGGGGTCGATATGAACAAGAAGGATTTGGAAGAATATTTCTTTTTAGATCAATGAACATGATCTTTCAACACCTGCATAAACTCATCATATCCCATTTTCTTGATGTCTTTCGATAAAATGCCATTCAGGTATTCAAACACTTTGCGGGAAGTGATACTTTCAACTGTGCGTTGGATGTTGTCGTTATTCTGCAGGAACTTTTGCGCCATTTCTTCCAGCTTCTCATCGCTTAACAAATGAGCCTGTCCATAACGAACATACTGATCAAGAATGTAATGCTTGGCGTAACTTTCCAGGTCTTCATTTTCAATCGTCATACCCTGCTCTTTGAAAATACGGGTTTCCACCATGCGCCATTTTAAATCGCGTGAATAAGAATTGTATTCGGTTGCCAATTGCTCATCCGTAATTTTTGAATTGGAATGTTTAATCCAGCGTTTCAAAAATTCATCGGGCAACGACATCTTTAATTCATTTAAAAAATAATCTTCAATATCGTGTTTTAATTTGTGCTCACTTTCATAACGATAGGATTGTGCAATCTCTTCTTTGACTTTATTACGGAATTCTTCTTCTGAATTAACAATGCCTTCGCCATAAACCTTGGTAAAGAATTCGGCGTTGAGTTCAGCCGGCATTACTTTATTGATACGCTCAACTGTAAAACGAAAAGTTTTATCATAATCACCTGCCTCATCCGTTTTCAGGCCAAGCAAATATTTCACATCTTCTTTATTCTGAATTGCTTTATAAGGATTGAAGTCAACTATGTCATTCACTTTTTTACCCACCAGCAAATCCCTTATTGTGGTATCAATCACCTTTTCCAATAAAAGGAAAGACTGGTTTGTGTGTCCATTTTCTTTAATGGCACCTTTCTCATCCAATTCTGCAAAAGTTCCATATAATGAACAGGATGCATCACTCACCTCAGGGCTGGTGTAATCCCCGTGACGGCGCTGCATACGATCTACTTCTGCTTGCACATCAGCGTCTTTTATTTCAATCTCATAATAAGGAAAATGATGAGCAGGGGGCAGGTTGAGGGTAAATTGAGGTGACAGTCCCATTTCGAACGCAAATTCAAAATCATGTGGCTTTTCCCAATCAATAGAAATTTCATTTTCCACTTTTGGTAATGGGTTGCCCAATATCTCTAATTTGTTTTCAGTAATATATTTATCTACGGAGTCAGCAACTATCTTGTTTAATTCATCAACAAGCAATGCCTTACCATACATCTTACGAACCAATTCAAAAGGCACTTCACCCTTCCGAAATCCGGGTTTACTCATATCTTTTTTATACTTGCGCAATGCTGTGTCAACCGGTACTTTATAGTCATCCGGGCTAATCTTTACCTTTAATATTGCATTTAATTCGTCAATGCTTTCTTGTGTGATATTCATCTTTTATAATATAATTTGTTATTTTTTCCCATTATTAAAACCGGTCAATGGCTGACCAGAGGACAAAAGCCGGGTAAACCTTAAGGCTGATGCAAGCAATAAACGGGATACACTAAACTGTATCCCGATCTTATATGTGCGGGCGAAGGGACTCGAACCCCCATGCCTCTCAGCGCCAGATCCTAAGTCTGGTGCGGCTACCAATTACGCCACGCCCGCAATCTTTTGTATGATTTAAAGAACTTTGAGGGCTTGCCTTTGCGAAGCTACGGCGAAGCGAGGCGCAAAAATAGAAGATTTTTTCAGATAGTACGATTAGAATCGCAGCAAGACTATTTTTGCCATTCTTGTTTTCTAGCTAATTTAATAAAAACAATCACTATGATCATCAACCCTAAAGACATAAAGCCCACTGAATTTCATGGTTATATGCTCGGTGCCATTGCTCCCAGGCCTATCGCTTTTGCCAGTACTATAGATAAGGAGGGGCGCCCTAATCTAAGCCCTTTCAGCTTTTTTAATGCATTTGGCTCCAATCCGCCGCTTGTCATTTTCAGCCCTGCACTCAGAGGACGTGATGCTGTTGCGAAAAACACATTGGAGAACTTGCGTGAGGTAGACGAAGTAGTCATTAATATAGTAAGCTATGATATGGTGCAACAGATGTCGCTAGCAAGTACGGAGTATCCAAAGGGAGTCAATGAATTCGCTAAGTCAGGGTTCACCCCTGAAGCATCAACACTTATTAAGCCGTTTAGGGTGAAGGAGTCGCCGGTACAAATGGAGTGTAAGGTGAAACAGATTATTCAGACCGGTGTGAAAGGTGGTGCTGCAAATCTTGTAATTTGTGAAATCATATTAATGCATATTAATGATGCTGTATTAAATGAGCAGGGAAAAATTGATCCTCTAAAGATTGACCAGGTGGCCCGTATGGGTGGCGACTGGTACAGCAGGGCAGCCAAGGGCTTATTTGAAGTTCCGAAGCCTTTAACAACCTTAGGCATAGGCGTAGATCAATTGCCTGCATCAGTAAGAAACAGCACCGTGCTTACCGGAAATGATTTGGGTATGCTGGGGAATGTTCAGCAACTTCCCGCTGCTGAAGAGCTGAAAGCTTTCAGTGAACAAAAGGATGTCGCTGCATTATTAGCTGCTTTGAAGGGGGACCTAGGGGGCATTCATATTGCCGCACATCAATTGCTAGCAGAGAAGAAAACTGAAGAAGCATTAAAATTACTGCTCTTGAATTCAAAATAGTTGAAGTGTGAGAGGGTAAAAAATTGACATTGTTAAAAAACGTGCCCTCAAAGAAATTAACAATTCTGTTTTTCATAGGCAGTCATATATATAGTTGAGAGGAGAAAATGATTTTGCACATTTTTTTTGAACTGTAAATTACGCATTTCTCCTCTAAAAACAAGCATTTTGTGACAGCTTGTAATGCACTTACAAAACTCGTTTTTCAGAGGTAAAAATCGTTTTTTAGGGCTGTTTACAGAGGGGAAAAATCAACAATTCAGAGGTAAAAACCTGTTAATAAGTTCCTTTTAGCTCTGACAAAAGTGAATTTTACCAATGTACTTTTACCCTCATAAACATCATTAACAATTAATCAAAAAAATGGCAACTAAAAAAGCAAAACCAGCAAAAAAAGCTGCAAAACCAGCAAAGAAAGCTGCAAAGAAAGCCGCTCCTAAAAAAGCCGCTAAGAAAGCCGCTCCTAAGAAAGCCGCTAAGAAAGCCGCTCCTAAGAAAGCCGCTAAGAAAGCTGCTCCTAAGAAAGCCGCTCCTAAAAAAGCTGCTAAGAAAGTAGCAAAAGTAAAAGTAAAGCGTACTCCTAATGCAGCATTCATGCGCCCAATGAACATTGGTGATTCATTAGCTGAAGTGGTTGGAAAAAATCCAATGCCACGTACTGAAGTAGTAAAAAGAGTGTGGATTTACATTAAGAAAAACAACTTACAAGATCCAAAAGAAAGACGTAACATCAATGCTGATGCTGCTCTTTTGAAAGTTTTTGGTGGAAGAAAAACTGTAAGTATGTTTGAAATGACTAAACTCATTAACAAACAACTTTCTTAAGCTTTTACTTCAAAATTTTAAAGGCGATCCATTATGGGTCGCCTTTTTTTTGCTCTGAATCAGGCCAACTTTATTACCACAATACAGCCACTTTTCATGTTGTTATTTGAGCAAATTATTTAGGAATGTGTTTCCCATGGTAATTAAAATAATTCCCGAATTGATTTTTCTACGCTGTTGTTCGTAGGGAAAGTTTGGTGTCAAAAGCATCGCGCAGACCATTGCCCAAAAGTGTAAAAGATAAAACCATTAACGCAATGGCAATACCGGGCAACATGGCAAGGTATGCAGCATCAGCAACGATGTAACCATAGTTTTCCTTAATCATCATTCCCCAGCTTGGTGTTGGAGGTTGTGCGCCCATCCCTAAGAAACTAAGCCCTGCTTCCAATAAAATGGCTGAAGCGAAGTTCGAGGCAGCAATTACAATTACAGGACCCATTACATTGGGTAAAATATGCTTATTGATGATGCGCATATTGTTAAATCCAAGCGCTCGTCCTGCTTCTACATATTGCATTTCACGCAAAGAGAATATCTGTCCGCGGACCAGCCTTGCTACTTCTACCCACATCGTTAAACCCACGGCAATAAAGACCTGCGTGAATCCTTTTCCCAATGCCAGTGTGATGGCAATTACCAATAATAATGTTGGAATAGACCATACCACATTAATTAGCCACATGATGACATTGTCAACCCATCCACGAAAAAAACCGGCAAGGGAACCTAGTAAAATACCAATTACCAATGAAATTATTACAGCAATAAAACCAACAGAAAGTGAAACGCGCGATCCAACTACCATCCTGCTTAGCAAGTCGCGGCCGTAGCGGTCGGTACCGAACCAAAATGTTTTTGATGTCAGGTAATCCTTTTTCACCATTTCCTGCAAATGTTGAGGAGAAGCCGGAGTTGATGAAGCAATAACTTCAGTTAATTTTAACCGTTGCTCCATGCTCTTGATGGAAGGGTCGCCGGTAAATTCTTCAAAAACTATTTCATCATTTTCAAAATGCCATTGTTGTAGTGGAATGAAACTGTAAGTGGGTGGGTTTCCGGAAATCAACCTTTGTAAAAAGGAGTTAGATTCTGCAGTATTTTTTTTCTTGGTGTATAATACCTCCGTTTTAAACCCCGGTTTCTGCATGCTGATGGGCAACGACATCTGGTTGCTGTAAGGAGAATTGTCAGGGATAATAAAATAACAGAAAATGCCGAATAAAGTAAAAAGTGAAATGATGAACAGCCCTGCAATAGCGGGTTTGTTCTTTTTCAAACGCAACCATACTATTTTACCGGGGGAGTTTGTCTTCAATGAGGAGGGTATTTCATTGCAAACGTAGTTACTTAATTTGAATTCCGATAGCTATCGGGATTGAAAATGAAGTTGGGTTTCGAATTTCATAGAAATGTCTATTCTTTGTATTTGTTTGTTTAATATTACAATCATTACACCGAAAGGATTTAGACAGTAATACGAATTGGTCCTGGTACTAGGGTTCTTATTTAAATGGATTATCCAACTTCAAAATGAAGAAATTTCTATTAATAGCTTTAGGTTGCTTCAATACATAATTAATGAATTACAAACTGTTTATTTTTCTTTTACTGATCACTTGTGCAAATCCAGCTGTTATTGCTCGCCAAACAAAAGAAGACAGTTTGAAAACAGCATTTCTTATTGCCAAAGAAGATACTGCAAAAAGAAACAAGTTAAAGGAGTTAGTAAACCTCTATGCTACTGACACTAAAAGTCCAAATGAATGTTTCAAACTATTACAAACACTGATTAAGAGAAAGGATGACTCAAAAATGGATTACCTGCTGCTTCTATTCATTGCAGGAATTGTTGACATAAAAAAATTCGCTTATGATATCTGTGGTGATACGGTGAACATTGCTTAACGAATGGAATCAAGCGGCGAATCAGGAAAAGTAAACATCAGTGGCAGCACTTATGAATTGGTGAAAGATAAATTTACCTCGTCCGTCCGCCTAGGCGGACATCTTCTCCAAGGGAAAAAGGGAAATGGAAAGTTTGTTTTTATTCATCGCGGAAAAATACAGGCAAAGAATAAAGGGGAGATTGATATGTACTTTGTAGAAAATATAATTTGATTTATGAAAAATATTATTTTGTTTTTCTTTTTGGCATTAACTCAGAAATTTTGTTTTTCTCAAAACAAAATAATAGATTCTCTTAAAACAGAATTACAAAACGCAAAGCATGATACAACACGATTGCGATTATACCTTGCTCTTGGTGACTCATGCGAAAGAAAAAACAATTTACTTTATGCAGAACCCGCAGTGGAACTCGCCGATAAACTTCTTTCACAAAATATTGATGAGAAGCAGCGGGAAAAAATTCTAAAACAAAAGTCAGCTGCATATAATTTAATAATTTCATATTATACAAAAGACAATAGCACTGATTGGAATAAGGTGATTGAGTTCATACAGGCACATTTAGCCCGCTATGAAAAAGAAGGAAATAAAAAAAGAATTGGGGAGGCGCTTTTTGATATTTCTGATATATATTTCTATGAAAAGGATACTGCCCGATTTCTTGATCACTTAGAAAAGAGTTTAGCTGTTTTTCTTGAAATAAAAGACACCTTTTTTATTGTCTATGGCAAATGGAGATTGACTCAATATTATTTATCAATAGGAAATGTTCAGCAGGCTTTAAAATCTATTCAATCGGCTATTGAAATTTCAAAAGAGATGAATTACAAACAAGGAGCAGCACTCTCTTTGGCACAATTAGGAGACATGTACAGGGATAATGGAGAAAATGTACAAGCATTGAAAAACTATCAGAACGCGCTTTCAATTTTAAATGAAACAAAAGACACAAATGATTTATTTAACGTGCTTGCTGCTATAGGCGGATTTTATTATACGCTTCATAATGTTGATAAGGCGCTGGAGTATTATAACAAACTGATAGCAATATGCAATTCAAAAAAAGATATAGACCATAATATTGGTTCTGTATATAAGTGGATAGGGTTAGTCTATATGGATAATAGAGATTATGAGAATTCCCTTTTATATTTTAAAAGAAGTTTGTTAGTGTTTGACTCAACAAAAAACAAGGAGCAAGTCACTGATGTCCTTAATGAAACGGGAATGGTTTATTATAAGCAAGGTGATTTTGTAAAGGCGATTGAATGTCATTTGAAGTCGTTAAAAATCGCAGAGGAATTAAAATGGGAAGGCAGAGTGGCCTGGTGTCATCATTTACTGGCTCAGGATTATTTTGGTCAGAAAAATTACAGTTCAGCTAAAGAATACAGCAGCAGGGCTATTGCTGTTCTGAAAAAACAAATTGATATAAAACAAATAATGGAAGCCGAATTATTGGCTTCTCAAATTGATTCGGCAAGCGGTAACGGTACAGATGCTTATGAACATTATAAACAATATGTTTTGCTTAGCAATAAATTAAAAGGTAACGAAATACATAAAGCCGCGCAAAAAGAAAAATTTCAAAATGAATTTGATAAACAACAAGCAGAGCAGGAAAAGAAAGATGCTGTTGCAAAAGCAGAATTGCAAAAGCAAAAATTAGTGCGCAATGGATTTATTGGTGGATTTTGTGCTATGGTTTTGTTTGCAGGAATATTTTTTACTCAACGAAATAAAATCAGGAAAGGGAAAAAGCGGAGTGACGAATTATTATTAAATATCTTGCCTGAAGAAGTTGCCGAAGAACTCAAAGCTAAAGGCAGTGCTGAAGCAAAACAGTTTGACGAAGTAACTGTTATGTTCACGGACTTCAAAGGATTTACACAAATCTCAGAGAAACTATCACCGACAGAACTAGTTGCAGAAATCCACACCTGCTTCAAAGCATTCGACAACATTATCACCAAACACAATATCGAAAAAATAAAAACTATTGGGGATAGTTACATGTGTGCAGGTGGTTTGCCCGTTGCCAATAAAACAAATGCTGTTGATGTAGTAAATGCAGCAATCGAAATTCGGGATTTTATGCATTCCCGAATCAACTCCCTCTCCTTAGGAGAGGGCCGGGGTGAGGTCTTTGAAGTCAGAATTGGTATTCACTCCGGCCCCGTTGTTGCTGGAATAGTTGGCGTGAAAAAATTCGCTTACGACATTTGGGGCGATACGGTGAATATTGCTTCACGTATGGAATCAAGTGGTGAAGCAGGAAAAGTAAACATCAGCGGCAGCACGTATGAATTGGTTAAAGATAAATTTGCCTCATCCGTCCGCCTTGGCGGACACCTTCTCCAAGGGGAGAAGGGCAAGGGAAAATTTACTTTTATTCATCGCGGAAAAATTCAGGCGAAGAATAAAGGGGAGATTGATATGTACTTTGTTAACAGTAGCGTAAGCGAAGGTTAATTTTGTAGAGAGCAGCTTGGAAGTATAATTTAGCTTTATGAATTGCGCCAAATGATATGATTGCCCTTTGATTTAGTTTTTGCAATTACAACTCGGCGAAAAATAAACTTTCGCTTCGGGCAAAAGATTGTGGACGCGTTGTTGATCCGATTCATTGAACAAAATACCTCTTAACTCCAGCACTTTTAAACTGGTCATCCCTTTAATTTCTTCCGGAATATAACCCAATTCATTGTCCCACATTTCCAGCACTTCCAGGTTTTTTAAGTTGCCTATTTCCGGAGGCAAAGAATCAATAACATTTCTGTTCAATTGCAACGTGATTAGCTGGTTTAAATTTCCAATGGAAGGAGGGAGCCTGCTGATTTTATTATTGGAAAGATCGAGTGCATTAAGTTGTTTCAAATTGCCGATGTCTTCGGGTATTTGTACGATCTTGTTTTTTGAAAGATCAAGGATTCGTAAATTTTTAAAGTTATAAATCTGTGGTGGGAAAGCAGCAAGCTTCTTCCTGCTTAAATCCAAAATATATACAGAGTCGGCATTGGCTATTGCATCGCTTAAACTATGATAAACTTTTTGTTGCATTAAAAAAACAGTGTCGACTTCTGCCTGACCGAATGTTCTTGTTACTTTGAAATTAAGTAATAACAGCAAAAGCAAATACAGTTTATATGTTTTGTTGCAAGAAAAAGGGGAGCTTTTTTTCAACGTGATTTTACGGTTTGTTGACTATTAAACGCAAATTTCAGGATAATAGTTTTACGGTCAGCAATTTATCCAGATTCATTTGCGAAATCAGATCTGCAGGTGAATTGAACTTTAATTCGGAACGAAGAAAATGCCTGATGTGAAGGGTAATTTCTTTTCCATACAGGTCGCCTTCAAATTCAAGGATGTTTACCTCTACACTTTTTACACCATTATCGAACGTAGGACGGTTGCCGATATTCATCATCCCTTTATAAATGATGTCATTCAAGTTAATGAGTACAGCATAAACACCATTTGCCGGAATGAGCTTGTAAGCTTCTGTTTCCAGATTGGCAGTAGGGAATCCAAGACTACGACCCAGTTGCTTTCCTTTAATCACTTTTCCGGTAATGGAATAATCATGTCCCAACAATAAATTCGCACTGTGCACATCACCTGCCAACAATGCTTTTCGAACACGGGAGCTGCTCACGGCTGCATAATCAATATCCTGTTCAGGAATTTCCTCTACCTCAAAATGATAAATCTCTGACAACAATAACAATTGCTTCAAGCCACCTTCGCGGTTATGGCCGAAATGATGGTCGTAACCAATCACCACTTTTTTTGCTTTGATTCCATCAACAATAACCTGCTTTACAAAGGCATCATAACTCAGTCGCGAAAACGCATGAGTGAAAGGCTGAAAAACGATATTGTCAACACCAAAACGCTCCAATAATTTTATCTTCTCGTTTTGCGTTGTAAGCAGCAGTAAATCTTTTTGTTCAGGATATAAAACAAGTCGTGGATGCGGATGAAAGGTAAGCATTGTTACTTCACCATTCATTTCTCGCGCAATCTCTTTCAAACGAGCTAAGATTACCTGATGGCCGATATGTACACCATCAAAAGTACCGATGGTAAGTACAGGATTTTTTCCAGTAAAATCGTCAACAGAATGAAAAACCTTCATGCGACAAATGTAGTGACTGAAAATCAGTAAATGGGTATTTTCTGTTGCATCAACGTTGCCAGATGAAAGCTTTATGATTAAAAATTCAAAGCAAATGCTTCGAATAGAAAGTTGGATTATCAAAGGCTTAAAAAATCCTTTCAAAAAAAAATTATATTGCTAAAACCGAAAAAAATGGATGTGAAAAAAAGTGCACAATTTACTTCACTAAATAGTAAGATTTTCATTAATAATTGAACTAAATTTACAGCATCATGAAACTCCATCAATCAATAATTCTTTTATTCTTGGGTGCATTTGTTGAAGTTATTTTTTCATCCTGCAAACATGGCTGTGGTGGGCAAGGCGGAACAAGTGCTCATAACAAAGAGGAAAGCCATAACATGGGTTTGAATTGCATGAATTGTCATTCCGGAACCGGGGAAGGACAAGGTTGCTTTGCAGTAGCAGGAACAGTTTATAATCAAACTTTTTCCAAAACGAAGTCCAACCCAACTATTCAAATGTATACACAAGCTGATGGCAAAGGGGATTTAATCAAAATTATTGATGGGGACGATCTGGGAAATTTTTATAATGAGAATTCATCCGGACTAACCGGCAGTTTTTATCCAGTGGTAGTTTCATCGGATGGAAAGGTTCAAAAAATGCTTGAGCCAATTAGTACAGGCGCCTGTAATAGTTGCCATGGCGTAAAAACGGATAAGATTTGGGTTGATTAGTTCAGGGGATTCAGGCTGGTCCTTGCTTTTAAGGATATTGCCTTCCATTTCCCTATTTGTTGAAAAGTAAGCACCTTTAAAAGCTTCAATTTTTCTGCTGTTGTTTCCTTTTTTAGGCTATTTTCGCGCTCTCAAAAACAAAAATCCAGCTTAAAATGAATAAAGGTAAAATCGTCCAGGTAATCGGGCCCGTAATCGATGTAAGTTTTGATTCTGAAGGAACAGAGCTCCCAAATATCCTGGAAGCATTGGAAATCAGCCGCCCTGATGGAACAAAAATAGTTTTGGAATGCCAGCAGCATGTTGGTGAAGACACTGTCCGTGCCATAGCCATGGACTCCACTGACGGATTGGTTCGCGGAATGGAAGTTGTTGCTACAGGAATGGCCATCCGCATGCCGGTTGGCGATGCTATCAAAGGCCGTCTTTTTAATGTGGTAGGAGAAGCTGTTGATGGGATGAAACAAGTTACTAAAGAAGGTGGATTACCGATTCACCGCGACCCGCCTCGTTTTGAGGACTTAAGTACAGAAGCTGAAGTACTTTTTACAGGAATTAAAGTAATCGACTTGCTCGAGCCTTATGCAAAAGGGGGAAAGATTGGTTTATTCGGTGGTGCCGGTGTTGGTAAAACCGTATTGATTATGGAATTGGTAAACAATATTGCCAAAGCTTATTCAGGATTATCAGTATTTGCCGGTGTTGGTGAGCGTACCCGTGAAGGAAATGATCTTTTAAGAGAGTTTTTGGAATCAGGTGTAATCAACTATGGTGATGAATTTAAACATAGCATGGAAGCCGGTGGATGGGATCTTTCAAAAGTAGATTACGAAAAAATGAAAGACTCCAAAGCAACCTTGGTTTTCGGACAGATGAATGAGCCTCCGGGTGCACGTGCACGTGTGGCTTTGTCAGGATTGACCGTTGCAGAACATTTCCGCGATGGTGATGGTACTTCAGGCGGCCGCGATATATTATTCTTTATTGATAACATCTTCCGCTTTACACAAGCAGGTTCCGAAGTATCGGCGCTTTTAGGCCGTATGCCATCAGCCGTAGGATATCAACCAACATTGGCAACTGAGATGGGGTTGATGCAGGAAAGAATTACATCAACCAAGCGTGGATCTATCACTTCAGTTCAGGCCGTTTACGTACCTGCTGATGACTTGACCGATCCTGCTCCTGCAACAACATTTGCTCACTTAGATGCAACAACCGTATTAAGCCGTAAGATAGCCGAGTTAGGTATTTATCCTGCTGTGGATCCACTGGATTCAACCTCACGTATCCTTTCAGCAGCAGTATTGGGTGAAGCACATTACAGTTGCGCTGAGCGTGTGAAAAATCTTTTACAGCGTTACAAAGAGTTACAAGATATTATTGCCATCCTTGGTATGGATGAATTAAGTGATGAAGATAAGCAAGTGGTACACCGTGCACGACGCGTTCAACGTTTCTTGTCGCAACCTTTCCACGTTGCTGAACAGTTCACCGGATTGAAAGGAGTTTTGGTTCCAATCGAAGAAACCATCAAAGGCTTTAACATGATCATGAATGGTGAAGTGGATCAGTATCCCGAAGGAGCATTCAACCTTGTTGGAAACATTGATGATGCAATAGAAAAAGGAAAGAAATTATTAGCAGAAGCAAACTAAAATGCATCAACGAATAACGAATTTATACGAATATACGAATCGGTAAATCGCTAGAGTTGGCATGCTTCAAGGCAAAATCATATTCGTAAATTCGTAATCATTCGTATTCGTTGATAACAGCATAATCATGTTCCTAGAAATAATCACCCCCGATAAAAAAGTCTTCGAAGGCGAAGTAAGTTCCGTATTGGTTCCCGGTGCTGATGGTCAGTTCCAGATGTTGGATAACCATGCCGCCATCATTTCAACGTTGGTCAATGGGAAAGTAAAAATCAAAACCAAAGGCGGCGAAGAAACATTTGATGTGCATGGCGGTGTAGTGGAGATGCTAAAGAACAAGGTGGTGATACTGGCGGAGAGCGCTTAGAGAAATTAGTATCAAGCATCAAGTAGTTAGTATTAAGACATAAGTTAATATTAAATAAAACGCTTCAGGTTATACCGGAGCGTTTTTTTTTGTATTTTTATTAGTCCAGGAATTAATTCCTGTGTTAATGATGAAAAATCAACATTCAAAACAAAAGAGATTGAATCCTCCGGATAATTCCGCAGCGTTTTATTTTTAATCATCAAAAAATTTTATATATATTAATAAAAATAGCCCGGGAATCAATTCCCGGGCTATTAAATGTAAAACAATGCTTCCGATAATTGAGGATGATATTAAAAACTTGGATTTGCTATTCCTGATACTTTTATCTTGATACTTTTTACTATCCGTAGCAAATGAGCGTAGGATAGTGGTACTTGGCTCTTGATAATGCTTTCATTGCTATCCTTCCTTTTTTCCCATACCCATTACCTGTGCAATTAATCCTCCACCAATGCCCGACATAACAGTACCGGCTATGACATCAACTGCAACAGCAGTGAGACCGCTGAACATCGTACTCATCGCAAAGTAGCTCAAATCAATAGAAATAGAGATAAACAATCCTATGATTATTCCGGCTTTTAATCCACCGGCAAAACTGTTGATGTTTGCCCAGCTGAAAATAAAGGCATAAGCAAAACCCCAGGCAAAGTTGCCCGCAATCAATGCCCACCAAATCATATTTTCCATAGGCCGCATGGCGCATTGGTTTTGATTGGCCATCATATAATCCATCATTACCATTCCATAAATAAGCCAACCGAGTAAGAAGAATGCTACGCCACCGGCTAGTCCGCCAAGAAGAATTTTGTTTGTTTTCATTTTTTTTTGGTTTTAGTCCCGAGTACTCGGGAAGGTTAATTAGAATACGGCTACACGTTTAAGCAGCTGATCAAATGTAGAATCATTTGTTGCCCTTACCATTTATCCTTTTAAATTTTATTAACCGCTTAAATTCCTATAGAAATTCAATACTGGAAGCCATTTTAAGTTAACATCCTATTGTAATCAACAGCTCTTTATTAACTTTCTAGGGTGCCAAAGAGGGACTAGTTCTCAAAACATAGGGGAGTTGTCCTTGTTGTTGGAGTCTTCTATATATATAATGAGTTAATTTAATAAAGGGTATTATTCCAATCATAAAAAAGATGACTTATTTAAAACGAAGTTCCTGATCCATTAATAAAGAAGCCTATTGTTTTTAGTCTTATAATTCAAAGCGGTTCAAAATCAGCTTTCCTTTTGATTGTATTGCAATCAAAATACGCACAAATTGCTAGCTGCTTTTGACTATAGTTATCAAGATTATTGCTAATTGCTTGTAGTTCAGTTATTTTGTTTAAAACTAAATAGCGTATTTTCCTTTTCTTTTCTCCAAATCATTCGCACTTTTGTTAAGCTAACCTTAATGAAATTAAACAAATAAAAAGACAAAATCATGGCAACAGAAGCAGCAGAATCAAAAGAGAAATTAAAAGTATTACAACTTGCAATTGACAAGATTGAAAAGACGTACGGAAAAGGAACCATCATGCGTATGGGTGATGATGCCATCGATCAGGTGGAGTCTATTTCTACAGGCTCCATTGCGCTCGACATGGCATTGGGTATTGGTGGATTGCCTAAAGGAAGGGTAGTTGAGATTTACGGTCCTGAATCATCGGGTAAAACTACATTGGCGATTCATGCCATTGCAGAAGTACAACGTAATGGCGGAATTGCTGCATTCATTGATGCAGAACATGCCTTCGACCGTTTCTATGCCCAGAAATTAGGCGTGGACATCGAGAATTTATTGATCTCTCAGCCTGATAATGGCGAGCAGGCATTGGAAATCACCGATAACCTGATTCGTTCTGGAGCAATTGATATCATTGTTATCGACTCTGTTGCTGCTTTAACTCCAAAGAGTGAAATAGAAGGGGAGATGGGCGATAGTAAGATGGGATTACATGCACGTTTGATGTCGCAGGCTTTGCGTAAGCTTACTGCTACCATCAGCCGCACCGGTTGCTGCTGTATTTTCATCAACCAATTGCGTGAAAAGATTGGTGTGATGTTTGGTAATCCTGAAACCACTACTGGCGGAAATGCATTGAAGTTTTATGCATCAGTAAGGCTAGATATCCGTCGTCAGGCGCAGATCAAGGAAGGAGATGTGGTTGTAGGTAACCGCACCAAGGTGAAGATTGTGAAGAATAAAGTTGCTCCTCCATTCCGTACTGCTGAGTTTGACATTCTTTATGGAGAAGGTATTTCACGTACCGGCGAAATAGTTGATATGGGTGTTGACACCAATATCATCAAGAAAAGCGGTTCATGGTTCAGCTATGGTGATACTAAGATCGGACAGGGTCGTGATTCAGTAAAACAAATGTTGAACGACAATCCTGAAATGGCCGAAGAAATCGAATTGAAAATACGTGAAGTACTGGCTGCAAAACATTAGTAAAAACAACATTAAATAACTACTGACCAGCGTCAGGAAATATTAAACCACAAAGTGCACAAAGGAAGATCACAAAGTTCACGGGGAAAGTAATAATTTTCAACCTGTGTACTCCGTGTATCCCCAGTGTCCTTTGTGGTTATTTTATTTGAATCAATTTAGTATCAGAGCATCACTAATTAAATAGTCAATATCAAGGAATGAAAATTTTGAAGAAAAATTATTTTGCAATTTTGATTATTGTATTCGGCGGAGTCTTTATTAACTCCTGCAAACAAAAGCCGGAGGAAGTTAAAGAAGAAGCAACTATTACTGCATCAGTTGATACTTCAACCTCAGGAAAAAAAATTTCAGAGCTGGATTTGAAAATTCAGGCAGATCCTGCCAATGCTGCTTTATATAATGATCGGGCTAAATTATATATGCAGCGGCATGAATTTGAAAAGGCCGCCCTGGATGTAAAAAAGGTGTTAGGACTTGATACTACCAAAGCAGCCTACTTTATCACCCTTTCTGATCTATCGCTTGCCGCCAACAAACCCGGCGTTGCCAAAGCAGCACTGGAGAAATGTTTATCACTGGAGCCAAAAAACAAGGAGGGTAACATGAAGCTTGCCGAATTGTATTTCATCGCACGGCAGTATGACAAGGTGTTTAAATACCTGAACGATATTTTGAAAGTGGATATCCACAATCCCAAAGCCTATTTCATGAAGGGAATGGCGTATAAAGAAATGGGTGATACAGCGAAGTCTATTTCAAGTTTTCAAACTGCTATTGAACAGGATGCGAAGTATTATGATCCGTTTATGCAGTTGGGTATAATATATACAATGAAAAACAATAAACTGGCATTACAATATTTCAATGGAGCCATTAATGTTGATCCACGCAGTGAAGAAGCTTTGTATGGACGTGGTATGTGGTACCAGGAACACCAACATGATTATGACAAAGCGATACAGGATTATACTAGCATCACACTTTTGAATCCGAAAAATAAAAATGCGCATTTTAATTTAGGGTACATCCATTATCAATACCTCAAAGTAAATGATCAGGCGATAAAACATTTTACCGATGCTATCAATGCCGATCCTTCCTATGCAGAAGCTATATATAATCGCGGATTGTGTTATGAAACAGTTGGTAACCTCGTGATGGCAAAAGAAGATTATGAAGCTGCTTTGCGAATTCAACCGACGTATGCACTAGCCGCTGATGGATTGTCAAGGGTGAAGCAGTAATTTGTTGTTAGGCATTATTTCATCCTTCGAAAAATTGCTTCGAGTGATAATAAGTTGGGATATCCTGGGCTAAATAGCTACGGTTATTTTAAGATATTGGCAATGTTATGGAATATACATTCAAGTCAAATGTCGCGTTTAATTTTTTCACTCTTTGGGGTGGACTTCATAACGATTTGTTGCAATTGCTTTATATTTTAAATTTGTCATACTAACGCTAATCTGTTTGCCCAACAGCTGCGCGTAAACCGTTATGACTCATTGTAAAAAGACCGCCGACCGCACAAATGGCATATTGGGTTTTTGCTGAATCAAAGTAAAACACGGAAAAACCAAAGGAGCTAAATTTTCCCACCACACCAAATGTCGATAGCGGATATTTTAATAATTACCTTAGCAACCTCACAATTTAAGAATGGCATTAAGCTGGAACGAAATAAAAGATAGAGCATTAAATTTCTCAAAGGAATGGGCTGACACTTCTAACGAAGAAGCAGACGCAAAACCATTTTTAGTTGAGTTTTTTAATGTGTTTGGTATTAGCAGTAAACGTGTTTCGACCTTTGAACACAGAGTTAAAAAACTGGACGATAAAAACGGTTATATTGACTTGCTTTGGAAAGGAACAATTTTAATTGAAATGAAAAGTCGGGGTAAAAACCTTGACAAAGCATACCAACAAGCCAAAGACTACACACATGGACTGAAACAACACGAATTACCGAAATATATTCTCATTTCTGACTTTGAAAATTTTAGACTTTACGACCTTGAAGAAGATAAGAATGTAGATTTTAAATTGAACGACCTTGTAAATAATGTTCAACATTTCGGATACATTTTAGGTTATCAAAAAAAGGTTTACAAAGAACAAGACCCTGCAAACATAAAAGCAGCGGAGTTAATGGGTAAACTTCACGACAGACTTGAAGAAATTGGTTATACAGGACACCCATTAGAAGTTTACTTAGTCCGCATTCTGTTTTGTTTGTTTGCCGAAGACACAACCATTTTTAACAAACAGCAATATCAGGAATATTTAGAACAACGGACAGCCGAAGACGGAAGCGACCTTGCTTCAAAGCTGCAAGAACTTTTTCAAGTGCTAAACACAGCAACAGAAAATCGTTTTAAAAATCTTGACGAGCAACTTGCCGACTTCCCGTATGTAAATGGAAAACTTTTTGAAGAAAACTTGCCTACCGCAAGTTTCGATAGTAAAATGCGACAAGCCTTGTTAGACTGTTGCTATATTGACTGGAGCAAAATATCGCCAGCGATTTTTGGTTCAATGTTTCAAAGCGTAATGAATCCAAAGGAACGCAGAAACTTAGGGGCACATTACACAAGTGAAACCAATATTCTAAAACTTGTCAAACCGCTTTTCTTGGACGACCTTTGGAAGGAATTTGAAAATATAAAAGAAAATAAAAATAAACTTCCCGAATTTCATATAAAATTAAGCAAGCTCAAATTCCTTGACCCTGCGTGCGGTTGCGGTAACTTCTTAGTTATTACCTACCGAGAATTACGTTTACTGGAATTGGAAATTTTAAGAGCATCAAATAGGACAGGGCAAAGAGTATTTGACGTTAGAGAAATAATTCAACTTGACGTTGATATGATGTGCGGCATTGAATATGAAGAATTCCCTGCACGAATTGCCGAAGTTGCAATGTGGCTTATCGACCACCAAATGAATATGCAAATAAGTAATGAATTTGGACAATACTTTGTTCGTTTGCCTTTGAAAAAAGCGGCTAAAATTGTTCACGGTGACGCGTTAAGAACCGAGTGGCAGAGTTTATTAAACCCGGTAAATGAGATAAATGTAATTGCAAAACACACCAATATATTTTTAGTTGATGAGCCAATACCTGAATACAAATCAGTAAATGTTCGAACAGAAACTTTTAAAATACATAAGGGCAGAAAACCTGAAGTAAAAGAGGAAATTAAATTTGATTATATTTTAGGGAATCCACCATTTATTGGCTCGAAAATTATGAGCCAATCACAAAGAGATTCCGTTGTTAAGGAATTTGATCATAGTCAGGGTGCCGGAGTTTTAGATTATGTAACTGCTTGGTATATTAGGGCTGCCAAATACATTCAAAACACAAAAACAAAAGTGGCCTTTGTTTCTACCAACTCAATTGTTCAAGGCGAACAAACGAGTATTCTTTGGGGGCAAATGCTGAATAAATACAAAATCAAAATTCATTTTGCTCACCGTACTTTTAAATGGAGCAACGAGGCAAAAGGAAATGCTGCAGTTTATTGTGTAATAATCGGATTCGCCAACTACGACTCGACTAACAAGAGCATTTTTGAGTATGAAGATATTAAAGGCGAAGCCCATGAATTGAAAGTTAAAAATATCAATCCGTATTTAGTTGATGCAAAAGATTTATTGATAAACAAAAGAACAACTGCTATTTGTAAAGTTCCAAAAATAAAATTTGGAAATCAACCAATTGATGGTGGTTGGTTGATTTTAGATGAACAAGAAAGAAATGAAGCTGTAAAAAACGAACCATTTATTGAAAAATATATTAGACGATATTATGGTAGCGAAGAATTCATTAATGGTAGAGTTAGGTATTGTTTGTGGTTTGAAAATTTTGCCCCTTCTGAATTAAAGTCTTCAAAATATTTGATGTCAAGAATTGGAAATGTCAGGAAATTTAGACTTGAAAGTGAAAGAAAGGATACGCAAAAATTAGCAGACATTCCTACGCAATTTGCTTTTAAGTCACACGAAGAATCTGAGTACATAATAATTCCAAGTGTTTCTTCTGAAAGAAGAAAATATATTCCGATTGGTTTTATGTCTGCCAAAGAAATTGCTAGTAACCTTTGTTTAATAATACCTAATGCAAAAATATTTCACTTTGGAATTTTAACTTCATTCATGCATATGGCTTGGGTCAAAAACATTTGTGGAAGACTGAAAAGTGACTATAGATATTCAAATAGTATAGTTTACAATAATTATCCTTGGCCAGAAGACCCAACAGACTCACAAATCAAAGCCATTGAAATAGCCGCACAAAAAGTATTAGATGCAAGATTAGAATTCCCAAATAGTAAGATGGCTGATTTATATGAACCTGATGGTATGCCACTAGTTTTAATTAAAGCACATAACGAGTTAGACAAAGCGGTTGACTTAGCTTACAGGCCGCAACCCTTTACAAGTGAAGCCAAACGAATGGAATTTTTATTTGAGCGCTACGAAAAATATACGGCAGACCTTTTTACAAAAGAGAAAGTGAAGAAGGGGAAGAAAGAAATTAAAATGAGGTAGAAAAAATGAAAAATTCATCTACAACAAATATTTTGTATTTAAGGCCATCAACTTAATTTTTGGAATTGTTTTGATTTATTCTTGTCCTTGTAGGCAATATTGCTTTACTTTCAATCTGAAAAATTCTCATAGCACTTAGTTATTACTATCAAGCGAGCACATGATGAAGTATTGATAGTAGAAAAATTAAATTGGAAAATGAATAACAGCGAAATAATCATATACCAAAACCCAGACGGTAACATTAAAATAGCTGTGCGGTTAGAGGAAGAAACCGTTTGGCTTAGCATTGAGCAAATGGCAACACTTTTTGGGAAAGGCAGAAGTACCATTGCAGAACATGTGGCGAATGTGTATGAAGAAGGAGAACTGGAGCCAAATGCAACCTGTCGGAAATTCCGACAAGTTCGAAATGAAGGCATAAGAGAAGTAGAACGGGATATTGACCACTACAACCTTGGTGTTATTATTTCGGTGGGTTACAGAGTTAAATCACCGCAGGGCAAACAGTTTAGAATTTGGGCAACCCAAAGGCTCAAAGAATATATTATAAAAGGCTTCGCCCTTAATGACGACCGTTTTAAAACGGGAAATTCAATGAACTATTTCAACGAATTGCAAGAACGCATTCGTGAAATTCGAATTTCGGAAAGGTTTTTTTATCAGAAAATAAAAGACATCTACACAACCAGCATAGATTACGAACCCCATGACGATAAAACCATTGAGTTTTTTAAAGTAGTACAGAACAAATTGCTTTGGGCTATCAGGGAGCAAACAGCAGCCGAATTGGTGTATCGTAGAGTGGATGCAAGTTTGCCATTATTGGGTATGCAGTCACTAGATAGAAAAAATACCTTATCTGTTAAAGTAACAGATGTCAGTATCGCAAAAAATTATCTAAAAGAAGAAAAAATCAAACTGCTTGGTTTATTGGTAGAACAATATTTAGCATTTGCCGAAACAATGGCACAGCAAAGAACTCCAATGTATATGGCAAATTGGATAGAACGATTGGATAGTATTTTACAATTAAATGGCAGAGAACTGCTCAGCCACGCAGGAAAAATAAGCCACGAAAAAGCCTTAAAAAAATCGGGAGAAGAATTTGAAAAATATAAATTTGCACAACGAGAGATTGAAAAAGAGCAGAGTCTGAAAGAGATTGAGGAGGATATTAAGAAAATTGTTAAGGGTTAATTGTTAATGATAATTGATTAAATGAAATGAATATTGATCACCAATAAATAATCAACCATTAACCATTGTCACTAATTCCTGACTCCTCTTCATCCGAAGATTTTGCAAGCTTATGAATTTTCTTCGTCCCTGAATACACCTGAAACCGTAAAAACCGGCATTCAAGTGGTCCATTATATAAGTGTATTTTTCGTGTGGCGCGTAGGCCAATAAATTTTGCTACTTCCAGGTTACCTGTAAATACCCAACATGTCCATCCTTTAAATTTTTGTTTCATGGCATCACCCATTCGCTGATACATATCCATGATATCAGCCGGTTCGATTCTTAAACCGTAGGGCGGATTGGTAATCATCACCCCTTCTTCTCCATTAGGAGTAAATTTTTCAAAAGTGCATTTGCGTAACTGAATGAAATCTCTCAATCCTGCATTCTCGATGTTTTGTCGTGCCTTATCTAAAACAGCACCGCTGATGTCGGAACCTTGAATCTTAAATGACGGTGTTGGTAGTTCCGCTGAAATCGCATCAGTGTATATTTGCTTCCATAATTGTTCATCAAAATCTTTCCATGTTTCAAAACCAAATTTTCTTTTGAATTTATTTGGCGCAATATTCTTTGCCATCATTGCCGCTTCAATTAAAAGCGTTCCACTGCCACACATGAAATCTGCAAATGGAGTTTTTCTGTCCCAGCCGCTTAAGATAATTAAAGCAGCCGCTAATGCTTCATTGATAGGCGCCTGGTTGGTATAATCACGGTAGCCGCGTTTATGCAGCGATTCACCGGAACTGTCGAAAGATAAAGTACAAGTATCTTGATAAATGTGAAGATGTATGCGTAAATCAGGATTATCAATATCAACGTTAGGTCTATCATTAAATTTATCACGAAACTGATCAACGATAGCATCCTTTGCTTTTTGTGCAACGTAATGCGAATGGGTGAGGTTGGATTGATTTAATGTGGCATTGATGGCAAAGGTCTGGTCAAGATCAAAAAAATCACTCCAGTTGATGTTCTGCATTTCATGATACAGCATATTTTCATCAGCTGCTTCAAAAGTGGTATGTGGCTTCAAAATGCGGAGCGCCGTACGGCACAGTAAATTTGCTTTATATAAAACAGATTGGTCGCCTTCAAACTCAACTGCACGTACGAGTTTTCGAACCTCTGCTGCACCTATGCTGGTAAGTTCTTCACATAATACATCTTCAATACCGGCGAATGTTTTTGCTATGAAAATCATCTAAATTAGTTAGTTGAGAATGCCGTAAATATATGAGTTTCGATAATTGCCATTTTTTAGACTAGAATCTAGATCTAAAACATCAGTTTTTATGGTGTTTCCCGTGTAAATCAGAAGATTCATCAAAAAAGCACCAATTTATTTGCTTTTTAAATTTTAATTTTATAAAATTGCTTGATTACCACAAAAGTAACGTTTTCACCTATCTAATTCACTTTGATGATGAGCGGTGTTTTCACAACCAAATTATTTAGAACAAATTTTAATAATATATTTTTATGAGAAAATTTTCTGCCTCAAGTGATTTGCCTTTGGAGTCGAAACGGTTCAATGTAAAGGGGAAATTCATTTACGAAGGCAGTGATAAATTTTATATTAAGGGGGTCACCTACGGCACTTTTAAGCCCGACGACGATGGTACACAATTTCCCACAGCAGATGTTGTAGAAAACGATTTCTTGCTAATGTCGCAACAAGGTATTAATACGGTCAGGACCTATACTGTTCCGCCAATATATCTGCTCGATAATGCCCTGCGACATAATCTTAAAGTCATGGTCGGTCTGCCATGGGAGCAACATATTACCTTTTTAGACAGCAAGGAAGGAATGACAGGAATTCTGCAGCGAATAAAAAAAGCAGTATCTTCCTGCTCTAACCATTCGGCAATTCTTTGCTTTGCTGTAGGAAATGAAATACCGGCGCCCATTGTCAGATGGTATGGACAAAAAAGAATTGAAAATTTTATTTATCGTTTGTATAAAGCAGTAAAAGTGGAAGATCCTGATGCTTTGGTGACGTATGTCAATTATCCAACTACAGAATATCTTAATCTGCCATTTTTAGATTTTGATTGTTTTAATGTTTATCTTGAGAATAAAGAAAAATTGCAAGCTTATTTGCAGCGTTTACATAACCTGATTGGCGATCGTCCTTTAGTATTAGCAGAGATCGGATTCGACAGTATGCGCAATGGATTGACGAAACAGGCAGAGACGCTGGACTGGCAGTTAAACACCATTTTTGCGAAAGGTTGTGCCGGAGCCTTTGTTTTTGCTTGGACAGATGAATGGTGGCGCGGGGGATTTGATATTGAAGACTGGGATTTCGGATTAGTTGACCGCAATCGCAACTTTAAACCGGCACTATATGCAGTAACAAAGGCCTATTCAGAAATTCCATTTTCTGATAATGTAAAACTTCCTCTCATTTCTGTTTTGGTTTGCAGTCATAACGGTAGTTCTACCATTCGCGATACAATGGAGAGTTTGTTGAAGTTGGATTATCCAAATTATGAAGTGATTGTTGTAAATGATGGCTCAAAGGATAACCTGCCTGAAATCGTTTCGGAATATCCATTCCGGTTAATAAATACTGTAAATAATGGTTTGAGTACTGCGCGTAATATTGCTATGAGAAACGCCGTGGGAGAAATTGTTGCATACATCGATGATGATGCATATCCTGATCCGCAATGGTTGCGATATCTCGCATATGCCTATCATACCTCTACACATTCAGCAATTGGAGGACCTAATATTGCTCCTGATGATGATGGAAATATTGCAACCTGCGTTGCCAATGCTCCCGGAGGACCTGTGCATGTTTTGATTAATGATGAAATTGCAGAGCACATTCCTGGTTGCAACATGTCATTCAAACGCGATGTGTTATTGGAAATTGGTGGATTTGACCCGGTATACAGGGCAGCAGGCGACGATGTTGATATTTGCTGGAGAATTCAACATACAGGGCGTACAATAGGTTTTCATCCGGCAGCGCTGGTTTGGCATCATCGAAGAAACTCAATCAAAACTTACTGGAAACAACAAAAGGGGTATGGTAAGGCGGAAGCTTTATTAGAGGCCAAGTGGCCCGAAAAATATAACAGCTTTGGTCACCTTACCTGGACAGGAAGGATATATGGTAATGGATTGACTTTACCAATAAAATTTAAAAAAGATAAAGTGTTTCATGGTGTTTGGGGTTCAGCCCCATTCCAGTCAGTATACCAGCAGGCGCCAGGTTTTATTAGTCATATTCCACTAATGCCAGAATGGTACTTATTTGTAATATTCACAGGTCTGTTATCTAGTTTAGGAGCATTTTGGACACCCATGCTTTTATTGATTCCGGTTTTTTTATTGTCTATTTCGCTCATCTTTATTCAGGCTTCAAATAGTGCTGCGAAATCATTAAAAGTAAAAAAATTTAAAAATCAAAAGCAGTATTTGAAATTTTGGGCATTAACAACTTTCCTGCATATTATTCAGCCATTGGCGCGCTTATACGGAAGAATCATTCATGGGTTAAGTCCGTGGCGAAAAAGAAACATTAATAACTATAAACTGGTTTCATTATTTAAAAATGTACAATTGGAAACATTGTGGTCAGAGCAATGGAAATCAATGGAAACCTGGCTGCAGGAAATCGAATTGAATTTAATTAAATCCAAAGTACGATTTCGCAGGGGTGGTCACTTTGAGCGTTGGGATTTTCTTGCAAGCTGTGGATTGTTTTCCAGTTGTCGCTCATTGTTAACCATTGAAGTTCATAGTGCTGGCAAACAATTGTTACGGGTAAAGTGTATTGCCAGTTATACGCTATCGGGCATCGTTTTATTGTCTATTTTATGTACAGCATCGTTACTTGCATTTCTTGTTGGATATACAATTGGCGGAAGTGTTTTTGCAATCATTGCATTGATGTTTAGCATCACAATTTTAGATGGTAAAGCAATTGCAATGCATGAACTCATATCCGCATTTAATTCATTGTCAACATCAGAACCAATAGCAATGTCAAATCCTGAAGTTGAAGCAACCAAAGAAAGTAATCAGGATAACGAAAAAGTTTATGCCACTGAAGCATTGACAATATCAACTGTAATGTCTGATGCCATTCTGATAAATAATGATACCAGGATAAATGATGATAGATTAAAAAGAATTTTTGATCCTATTATTGAAAATGAAGAAGAAGTCAAAGTAAGTTAATCTGCATTTATCAAAGGAGTGATCAATGAATAATATTCTCGTTTTAAAACGATTGCTCCGTTATGTTTCAAAGTATACGGGTAAACTTATTATCCTTATACTTATTGGCTTAATTGGTGTTGCCTTTGAAGTTGCAAAACCACTACCGGTTAAAATAGTTATAGATAATGTATTAACCGGTAAGCCGCTTCCTGATTTTTTACAATCGTGGACAGGAATTGCAGGTGTCGGTCATCAAAGCCAGATACTTCTGCTTTGTATACTTGTAATTGTTATTATAACAGTGTGTGGAGCGATTATCACTTTTGTAGTTAGCAATCTCACCGTTAGTTTATCACAACGTCTTGTTTATGATTTATCAGTTGATTTGTTCAGTAAGTTGCAGAGGCTATCACTTACTTTTTATACTAAAAACAAAATTGGAGATCTCTTACAGCGCATAACAGGCGATGCCTTTGTCATCTATTTTTTAGTGGCACAAATTATTATCCCTGCTGTTACATCGCTCATTTGTCTGGTGGCAATGTTTTATATAATGGCAAAAATTGATATGATGATGGCATTGATTGCAATAACTGTTGTTCCGTTATTAGGAATTTCATTGGCCTATTTCAGCAAATCAATGAATGATACCACCATGCAACAGTATAAAACGCAGGGTGACCTCTCAGCTTTCCTTCAGCAAAGTCTTTCATCAATGAAAATCATTCAAGCCTTTGCAAGAGAGTCGTATATGTATGAGAAGCTGGAAAAACAGGCATGGGAATTTGGAAAGGCTTTTCAAACAGCAACAAAAGTTTCATCACGTTACAATCAGCTTACTACATTAATTACCGGACTTGCCTCTGCTTCTTTGATAGGATTTGGTGCTTATCGTGGTATTAAAGGTAATTTATCAGCCGGCGACTTATATATATTCCTGGGTTATATCACAGCACTGTATGGTCCGGTAAATTCCTTGTCAACAGCGGTTGGTACAGCCATTGCAATTGGCTCAAGAGGAAAAAGAATATTCGAGATTCTTGATTCAGAAGAAGTAGTAAAGGAAAAGCCAAATGCGTTTGCGCTGCATAATGCCAGGGGCGAAGTGATTTTTGAAAATGTAGAATTCGGATATGAATCCGGAACAGATAACAAAAGAGCAATATTAAAAGACATCAGCTTTCAGGCTAAGGCGGGTCAGATCATTGCAATTGTTGGTGCAACAGGAGCCGGAAAAACTTCTTTAATTTCAATGATTACACGTTTTTATGATCCATGGAAAGGAAGGGTATTAATTGACGGTCATGATTTACGGGATTTAGAGGTGAATGCTTTAAGAGAAAACATTTCACTTGTTCTGCAGGATCCTTTTCTTTTTCCAATGACAATTGGAGAAAATATTGCATTTGGAAATCCTGCTGCATCGTTCATTGAGATAACAGAAGCCGCAAAAGCAGCTCAAGCTCATGATTTTATAATGAAACAGCCATTACAGTATGATACTCCTGTAAGTGAAATGGGCACGTCGCTTTCCGGAGGAGAAAAACAACGGATAGCCCTTGCAAGGGCATTCTTAAAAAAAGCATCCATTCTTATTTTAGACGAACCCACCTCTGCACTGGATGGTTTAACAGAAGCAAAAATATTCCGACAATTAGCGGAAGTTGCAAAGCATAAAACGGTGTTTCTGATTTCACATCGTTTATCAACCATAAAACATGCTGATCAGATTATGACACTTGAAAATGGTCGGGTAGTTGAAACAGGAACGCATGATGACCTTATTCAGCAAGGAACGGTGTATTCTGATTTATATAAATATCAACATATCACCTGATTGCAATGCAAGTAGCACAATTGACATACAGGTTATTTGTTGAAGAGGATATTCCTGGTTTATTATCTCTTTGGGAAAAATTTTCAGGCTGGGGTGGAATATCTGAACAGCAATTTTATGATTGGCATATCAATACACCAAATGGGCCTTGTACAATTGTTGTTGCTCAAACACAGGATGGTGATATAATAGGGCAGATGGTTTTCCGACCAACTAAGGTGCTTATCAATGGAAGTGAAGTTATTGGATATCGCGTAATGGCTCCCATTTTAAATACTAATTTCAGGGAATCTGATCTAAGAAGTTATGATCACCCATCACATTGTATGATTCGTCTAGGCAATGCTCATGCAATTGCAAATAATATTCAAGTAATATTTTTTAGCCCGTCAATTGGATGGGTTCCAATATTAAAAGTATTTCCCGGGTATGGTTTACCTGATACTCAAGTTGCCTTATTTGATTGTATAGGCATTGATGTAAGTAAAATAAAAACAGTTAGAGCAAATGAAACCGGGTTGTTGCAAGCAGGAGTGGGAAAAATTTCAGAAAAATATGAGAAGTTGTGGGAGAGATTTATTGTAAACAATAATATAAATAATGCAATTTGCCGGTCTGCTGATTGGCTGCAATGGCGAAGAGGTGATGATTTAGTACTTGAAGTAAATGATGTTCAAACGCAGGAGTTAAAAGGTGTTGTTATTATTAAAAAGAACACTGGTCAGGTGGTTGAATTAATTGCCGAGAATATAACCGATATAAAACTCACATTAATAGCTGTTTCAAATTGGCTTTATCAAAATAGTAATGAAATAAAAATTTCGGAAATCAAATTGATGCTTACACCAATCATTGAACAGGCAGTTTGTGATTTACCGGTTCATTCAATTAATTACCGTTTTGCATTTGTTTGTTTTAATCCTCAAAATAAGGAATTACCATTGTTAAGAGATTGGTTTATTATGCCCGATGAGTAAATAGCTATAGAATATGGAAATTTTTTACAGGATGGCAGATGGAAATGATTATGATGCATTAGCTGCATTCTGGAATGAAAATTCCGGCTGGGATGTTATTGATGGCAATGAATGGAAAAGAAGATTTGATAGCAGCCCATATGGGAATTCTGTTGTTTCAATTGCAATTGACAGTGGATCTGACAAGATCATCGGTCAATTTGTATTTATTCCCGTTAATGCTGTTGTAAATGGCATGGAAGTAAAAGCTTGCAGGCCATATGCACCCATTATTCATGAATCATTGCAAACAACCTTTGGCATTGCTTCCTTATTGACCGGCAAGCACCCTATTTTAAATTTATACAAAAAGGCGACTAAAGAACTAATAAGGCAAGGTGTTTCACTTATATATATGGTGCCGGATCCAAGGTGGGCGCGTATAGTAAAGGCTTTTCCATTTCTCATGACACATAACTTTCCTTTATTTAGTCGTGTACTTCCTTTGGATAAAAATTACGAACTTCCGGATTATATCAGCTATAAAGAAATAAGCGCCGCAGATAAGGAAATTGATGGGCTGTGGCAGCATGCCAGGCATGTTTACACTTCGGCAATGATCCGAGATAGCAAGTCGTTGCCGTTTAAAACAAGTCATGGAGATTATAAGGTTATTGCCATAAACAACAAAAGTGAAATGATTGGACTGTTTGCTTTGGTATATAAAAAAAATGATCATCAATGGCTAATCTGCGATATAGTGACAAAAGATGCAAATGAAAGCCTTTCTGATACTTTAGCTGCAGCTTGTAACATCATACAAGTTAAAAATAATATGAGTTCAGCAGGTGAGGAACGTTTAAATAAAATTGGAGTACTGGCAACTCAGCCAATCGAAGCCATTGTAAAAAAAATGGGTTTTCAACAGGAGAATTATCAGTTTACCATGGTTGTTCATATCCTAAGTAAAAATGGATTTGATAAAAGCAATGTTTTACCAGCTAACTGGTATGTTAGTGCCAACGACTAGGAGATGGAGAAGCTGCGAATTATTGTTGGTGGTTTTGTTGGTTGTTTCCCCGCCGGTGGTGTTACTTGGGACTATATGCAATACCCTCTTGGATTTTCATTAATGGGCCACGAAGTTTATTACATAGAAGACACAAGGCTTTATCCAGTATACCATAAAGAAGGGGTAAATTGGAACGATTGCAGTTCTACTGTTGAGCATCTTAATGCTGTAATGGATTATTTTGGATTTAAGAATCATTGGGCATATCGTGATGAAGCATCCGGTAAATATTTTGGACTTAGCGAAAGCGCGTTTAAGGAAATCTGCACTACAGCAGATATATTTATTAATCTTTCCTGTTCAACATACATGCGTGAGGAGTATAAAAGAATTCCTAAACGCATTTTAATTGATACTGACCCGATGTTTACGCAAATACAATATGGTTCGAAACAAATGTTTACACCGGGTGAACCTGGATTAGAACAGATGATACAAGACCATAATTATCTCTTTACTTTTGGTGAAAATATAGGTTCAGAGGATTGCCTTATTCCAACACATGGTTTGAAATGGAATACTACGCGTCAGCCGCTTTGCATGAATCAATGGACTGTAAAGCAGCAATCGCAGCAAGCAACTATCATGTTTGGTACAGTAATGAATTGGACAGCAGGAAAAAAACTTTTTTATAATGATCAGGAATGGGGTCAAAAGGATGTTGAATTTGAAAAGATAAAAAAGTTACCCCAGCAATTTAGTGATGTTCAGTTTTCAATGGTAATGAATAAAATAAATGATGCAGAGGGTGATAGACAAAGAATGACAATAGAGAAGTTAGGATGGAAATTATTAAGCCCTGAAGATGTTGCAAATGATTGGTTGAGCTACAGGCAATTTATTGAGCAATCGTTTGGTGAATTTTCTGTTGCCAAGGAGACTTATGTAAAGGCTAATACCGGTTGGTTTTCATGCAGGTCTGCTTGTTATTTGGCTTCCGGGCGACCAGTAATTACACAGGAGACGGGATGGTCGAAGTTTATACCCTCAGGCAATGGACTATTTGCATTTCAAACACTTGATGAAGCCGTTGAAGCTGTTAAAACAGTTTTAAAAAATAAATCACACCATATAAATGCTGCTCGCGCAATTGCAGAAGAATATTTTGAAAGTGGAAAAGTATTATCGCATTTATTACAAAAGGTGGCAAAATAATCAGCAGTATGATAACAGCGAAAAATAATTTTTATTTACTTGAACCAGGAAAGCAGTTATTCGGTGATTGGTACAATGGGGTAATTCCGAAAAATATTGAAGTCGGAGAAAATACCGTTATTGATTCTGCATTCTGTTTTAAGAATTTTTACTCTGTTAGGCCCATTGGATTGAGAATTGGGAGTAATGTGACATTATGGAGAACTTCCATTGCAGCAGAGGAAAATGCAATTATAGAAATTGGTAACTTCTGTTATATTGCCAATGCAGCATTGGTTTGTTCGGAAAGAATCAGTATTGGCAATCATGTTTTTATTGCAGGAGGAGTTACTATCGCTGATTCTGATTTTCATCCTGTTGATCCAGCCTTGAGGCTTGCTGATACCATTGCTTTATCGCCACAGGGTGATCGTAAGAAAAGGCCGGCTATTAAAGTATTACCAGTGGTTATAGAGGATGATGTATGGATTGGATATAATGCCACTATTTTAAAAGGAGTTCATATAGGTGCAGGAGCAATTATTCAACCTGGATCATTTGTAATTGAAAATGTTGAAGCAGGTTCAGTGGTTGCAGGAAATCCGGCGAAGAAAGTTGAAGTTGCTTTATGAGAAAAAATATCACACAAAAGGGAAGAAAGTCCGCGGATGGAAAATCATATATTGAAAATGATTGGTTTAAAAATGGTATTCCTGAAAATGTAATTCTTTCTGAAGATGTTTATATAGATACTTCCTATGGCTTCGCCGCATTTCATTCATCGTTCCCCTTTGCGATGACAATTGGTAAGGGAAGCGGTTGTTATGACAGAGCATCTTTTGTTGCAGGAAGTAAGGGAAGAATAGAAATAGGCGACTACAGTATCCTTAATGGTTCGCTTTTTATTTGCAATGAGAACATCAAGGTAGGGAATCATTGTATGTTTGCCTGGGGGTCTGTAATAACAGACAGCTGGATAAAGGTTGAAAAGCTAAATGTAGAACAACGAAGAAAAATTTTGCAGGCATGTGCATTGGATCATTTCAGATCCTTACCATTTGGTGAAACAACATCGCCTGTAATTATTGAAGATAATGTATGGGTTGGATTTGATGCCGTTATTATGCCCGGTGTAAGTCTGGGAAAAGGTTGTATCGTAGGGAGTAAGTCAATTGTTACTGAAGATGTACCTGCTTATACAATTGTAACAGGTAATCCGTTAAAAATTATACGTCAGCTGCAACCTGATGATACGGAAGAGGTGAAAGCAGCAGCAATGAAGGAATGTTTGTTGCGCAAATGATAATTTAGTAATCCATTTAAATATATAATTCTATTAAGATGAAATCCGGCAAGGCTAGCGCATTACGTATTGTTGTTGCAGGATATATTGTTGGTGGCCCATTGGGCGGTTTGGTTTGGCATCACTTTCAATATATATTGGGTTTAAAACGACTCGGGCATGAAGTATTGTTCGTTGAGGACAGCAATGATTATGCTTCCTGTTATAACCCGGAAACAAATGATTTGTCTACTAATCCTGAATATGGAATTAGATTTATTGAAAATATATTTTCTAAATATGAACTTGGGAATAATTGGGCATATTACAATGCACATACAAAAAATTGGTTAGGGCAGACCAATGAAACTGTTAAAAAATTCTGTGATTCAGCTGAAGTATTTTTAAATCTGTCAGGCATCAATCCTATGCGGGAATATTTTCAAAAAATTCCTTTAAGAGTCTTAATAGATACAGACCCTGTGTTTACACAAATCCGTCACCTTACAAATGCTACTGCGTCAATACTTGCTGAAAAGCATAATCGGTTTTTTACTTTTGGTGAAAACTTTGATGAGGCGGATTGTAGCATACCCGATGATTCTTTTCCCTGGAAACCGACCAGGCAACCGGTTGTGATGGATGTTTGGCAGAGTGCGCCTAAAAAGATCAATGGACCATGGACAACCGTGATGCAATGGGACAGTTATAAGGAAGTGGAATATAATGGAAAGCATTTCAGAATGAAATCAGCATCCTTTGAACCCTATCTTAATTTACCGTCTATTGTTCCTGATTCGATTGAATTAGCTATCGGCAACGAAACAGCACCAAAAGAAAAACTGCTGAAGTATGGATGGTTGCTCACTAACCCATTAACCGTCACCAGGACTCCGGAATCTTATAAGAAGTATATTCAACAATCAAAAGGAGAATGGAGTATTGCTAAGCATGGATATGTAAGCAGCCGAAGTGGATGGTTCAGTGAAAGGAGCACTTGCTACCTGGCATGCGGACTTCCTGTAATAATTCAGGATACAGGATTTTCAAAGTTTATGAAGACAGGGGAAGGGTTAATTTCTTTTACAACAATGGATGAAGCATTAGCAGCCTTCATTACCATTAACCAGGATTACAAAAGGCATTGCCAGGCAGCGAAAAATATAGCGGAAGAATATTTTAATTCAGATAAAGTATTAGATCACTTGCTTAGATCAGTTTTTGAATAACGTTACTTTTTAGTTCTACGGAGTCGAAAAATCAACGTTGATTATTGTTGAATCAAATAACACTGGATTCTTACTCCATGTTTCAACACTGTTGCGGCACCTAATCGCCAGGTAAAAACTTTGAGATAAAACTGAGCTTGGATAGGAAAATTGTCCTTTACCATGAGTACTGATAATGCCCTTGGTTTTATAGGCCAAATTAAAAGGGTAGAAGGTGTGATGCAATTCAACGGTTATTGTATCAAAAACAGTTGGGGAGTTGATGGGATCAACGATGGCTAACATACTGTTATTGCCAGCATAGTAACTTTCAAAAAAGACCTTCAGGTTTAATGTTGGTGAAGTAATAACCTGGTACCCTAAAGGGCAATTTGAGGAAAGTGATCGATTTCTGATTGTTCCGTTACCGGTTATTGTCAGAAAACAACCTGTTATAGTGTCATTGATTCCGGCGCCTGCAGCAATGTCATAGGCCAACCAGAAATAATTATTTCCTTCAAGCAGTGGGGCATGGTCCGTTACAACATGAATGCCATCAGGGTCAGAAAAAGTAAATCCAAATCTTGTTGCAGTTGAAAACAGATCGCTGTTTCCCGTCATATATATATTGGCTTCTGATAAATTGACGCTTGTATTCGTGAATCCTAGTGTGGAAAATGTAATGCTGTCAATAAAAAGTGGATTCAGGTGACCGGTTGTTGTAATCTTTAAACGGGCAATGGCATTGTTAGTGGCAGTTGGACAAACAGAGCTACTATCATTGATGAAAACAGTCGAACATGAATTGAAAAACATGTCTTGTGGAGTCCAGCTAAAAGTCAAACCTGATGCTGGAAAGTTTGCCGATGATAAGTTACATACTTCATTCAAAGCATTGCCGGGTAAGGATGAATTCCAGTCATTAATACCATTGGTGATCTTCCTGATATTAATATCAGTCGCATTGAAACCTTTTAATCCAACATTTCCCGATTCTGTTAGCGCATCCGTGCAATTGTTGTCGCCCATTGTTGTTTGTGCAGTAAACGGTCCATAAACTACCTCTATAAGATTAGTAGTTTCATTGAGGATAATTTGAAATGAATAATGATCAACGGTAGATTGATAATGTGCACAATCTGTCCATTGTATAATGAATTGCTGAAAAGGCGCAGCGCCTCTTATGCCGTATTCAACAGTTGATCCCGGATTACCCATTAGATCTGTTCCATAGGCCGCAATAGAATTGGGTCCGCTTGTCTGAAGTCCGCAATAGACAGTGGATGTTAAAGCACCAAGTGTGATAAAACCATTGCTGCTAATGCTAAGAGAAGTAAAATCATTGTCATTGTAGTGAAAAAAAAACGGGAGCGGAAGTAAGGCGGAATTTGAATCGTCCCATGTTCCAAAGAATAAAATGTTTCCTGTGATGGGTAAATAATTTCCCGAACTGGAATTAAAAACATAATTACTCACTGACGCAGCGGCAGTATAAACTGTAACAGTCAATAATAACAAATTCAATGTGATTTGGCGGAAATTGAAAATACAAAAGTTATTTGCTTTTTGTTTGAAGAGGTTGTTGTTCATCAGCATGCAGTTTTGAGTAAATTATTTGCAGCTAACCTTTACCTGTTTTGATAATGCATTTATTAATATTCATCATGTTGATGAAATATTAATCGATTGCACAGCCATTCATGTCATGGCTTTTATGTTGATTAAATTTGACTTAATAGGAACTACATTTCAGTTTATATTAAGCAGGAAAAAATTTGATAAAATTAATTTTAAGAATGAATCGAGAATAGGTAGGTTAGTAGACTGGCGAAAGTAAATATTACTTTCTTTAAAGAAGGAAAAATAGATATTATTTATTAAATATATTTGTATTTAGTCATTGCTTATTAATAAAATGGAAATATATTTCTATATATATAACTAAATACAACTAATTAAAAATAGTTATTTGCAAAGCAAAAAAAGTAGTTGAAAACACTATATTATAGAAAACTGATAAGCCTGGAAATTACTACAATGGAATAATCAACACCGGCACCTTGGAATTACTGATAATTTCAGAGTCTACATCATCCACAAAAATTTTATAAAGAGTGCTGTGCTTGTGATGGCCAATGATAACCAGGTCAATGTTTAATTTGGTTGATTCTTTTAATATGGTTGCTGTGGTAGTGCCCTGAACAAGTAGTCCTTCTGCATCCACATTTTTAGCTTTTAACTGCTCAGCAAATTTCTGGATGAGTTGATGTTCTTTTCTTAGCACTTCAGCCCTGTTATCCCTTATATATTGTGGGCCTGCTTCATAGCCCACAAAATCAGGACTCATTGCCTCAATATGCAACAACCAGATTTTAGATCCCAGTTTCTGTGCAAATTCAAGTGCTTTATTGATCAGCTCCTGTGTTTCTTCTTCAAAATCGATGGCAACTAATATGTTTTTCATGACAGGAAGTTTAAGTCATTATAAGAAAAGATTAAGAAACGCTTATAAATACAAATGTAAGTTGGAAATCTGTTTATGCAACAAGATGACGGAATGATTCTTATCAGTCAAAGAAGTGGTTATTGTCATTTTCTGTATTCTTCTATTCATTATTAAGTATAAACCGCAGAGTGCGCCAAGGAAATGGCGCAAAGCACGATGAGGAGGAAGGAGGATTAACATTAGAAATTTGCAATGCTCTTTGTGACGTTTGCAGTTAAATATACTTTGATTAAATACTTCCAAAGGCAGCAATAAAAAGATTGGTAGCAAGGATGCCGTTGTTATTTCTGTTGGATGAAAAAAAATTTATCCAGCAGGAGAAAACATTGAAGAAACGTTGAATATGTCGTTAAAGGTATTATTTCCCATTTTTTCCCTTTAAGTACTTACCTCTTTCTACTTACTTTCTGTGATTGAAATAATAAAATGCTAAAAATTGTATTTCTAATGGTTTATAGTTATACATTTACCATATCGAGTATTTTAGTTTTTAGGTCACTATATTATTTAAACCATTTTTTAAACTAAATTTTATGAAAAAACAAGTTACATTCCCTATTGCAATTCCCCTGCCTTTTTTACCATCCGTCTTTGCCTCTGCGCAGCTACGGCGAAGCGAGGAGCAAAAAGCGAAGGATGGCAGCACTCAGCACTCAGCACTCAGCACTCAGCACTTTAAATAAGAGTCGTTTAAGGTATGCCTTTTTATTTAGCTTTATTATTTTATTTTTCAACCTAATGTTTGCATTAAATACTAAAGCGCAAAACTGTAATTTAATTGTGACATGGGTTATAGATGATGCCGGATGTGATGGTATTAAAGATGGGGCAATTGGTTTGTTTGTTAAAGGTGGACAGAATCCTTATACTTACCAATGGAATAATGGAGCAACGACAAGAGATATTTCTGGATTACCAGCTGGGACTTTTACAGTAACTGTTACTGATGCCCAAAGCTGTTCTTATACGTCGCCAACTTTAACAATAATTGATCAGCAATGTTGTCATGAATATCCCGATCTTCCACCTCTAAGTAATCAACCGAACCAATTTATTACAGGCTCGTGGAGTCTAAATCATGATTTAATAATTCCAGCTGGATATACTGTAACATTTTCAGCCTGCACACTTAAAATTAATAGAGGAGTTCAAATACTTTTGAGAACGACCGCAGGGATCAGGCTCTTGAATAACTCTGAATTTTCAGCTTGTAATAAAATGTGGAAAGGAATTTATACAGAAGAAGGGATTCAAAACTTAAACTCTGTGATTATTATTGACCATAGTAGTATATTGGATGCAGATAAAGCCATCTTTGTTGTTCAAGGCTATGAAATTTCTTCCAAAAATTCAACATTTGATAATAATATAGTAGGTATTGAAACAAAGTTTTACCCTAATTTCGATGGTGAAGATATTTGCGATCAATTAATTGTTCGTGGAACGAATTTTATTCATTCAAGCCCACTTAAAAGCCCATTTGTTGGGCAAGCTCCTTTTAAGAACAAACCATTCGCTGGCATTATAATAAGAAGTTTTAAGCTGGGAGGAGGATGTAATTATGAAATTGGAAATAATTCAACGCTACCTAACATTTTTGACAGCCTAAATACAGGAATTCAGTTTATTAATGTCCAAAATCCGGAGGTGAATAATTCAAAGTTCACGAATATCAGCAGTGAAAACTTTTACCCCGGCAAGTTTATAGGTAGTGCTATCTACTGCTCATTGGATAAAGCAATTCATTACAATGTTCAGCCTTTAATTGTTAATCCTATAATAGGACAGAGCCCTGGTAACCCAACCATAAAAGATTGTAGTATTGAAATTTATACAGATCATGTGGGTGCACAATTAAGCCACCTCGCCATGACAGGTGTTAATAAAGGCATTCATGCGCGTAATGCCGGTTCATTAAACAGTTATTCCATAAATAATAATTATATTGCAGCAACTAGTAAAGGAATTGAGCTTGCATATAATTATAAGGCAACCTCAATTAATGTTTCGAACAACAATATATATACTACTTCACCTTCAGGAATGGGAATATTTGTTCTTGAAAATCAATCGAGTATTGATAAGCAATTAGATATAAGCCATAATCATGTATACTGCAATGGCAGTCAGGTTGGAATTGGCTTGCTAAATATTAATGGTGTTAAAACTGGAGATTTAAAAATACGGAATAATGTAATTTATAGTTATAGCACCCTTGCCAAAAATTTTAAAGGAATAAAGTTGGAGAGATGTTCTTTTAATGAGATATCAGGCAATCAAATTTTTGGTGTTGGTCCAACACCACCTGATGCAGCTACCTTAGCTAAAACGCATGCTATGTTTTTCTCCCTAAGTTCTCAAAATACCATTAATTGCAACACAGTAGACAATACTTCCTATGGAATCGGATTTTACGGTGAATTGGCTGAAACAGATTTTGCAGGGAATGAAATGAATCATCATTTTGAAGGGTTGCATATACATACTGATGCAGTTATAGGCCCGAAAACACGCCGAGGAAATACATGGTTAGACCCTTCTGTTTATGTATATGGTGGGAATGGTGCGGTTAATTTGAATACTGGAGTTGGTGGTTTTAATCTTCCCTTCAATGAATTTAAATATCAACTTGCCTCTACAACAAATAACGTGACTTATTTACCAACGACTCCTGGTTTTAATATTGGTTGGTTCACTCCAGATCCAGGCCCAACTTTTAACTGTTGCCCCACCTGTACGGCAATATCTAATTCAGATGAAATAACTCAATTGGATATTTCAATTGCAAGTGGAGATAGGATAACTTCGGAGTGGCCTGAAGAAAGTCTTAATATGGCTGAGATGTATTTATATAAGAAGCTAACTGACCATCCTGAATTATTATCCGTTGATCCAATACTTCAATCATTTTACAATTCACATAGCAATCTCGCAGCCGGAGTTCTCAATAATGTTGCTGATAGAATAAGTGCAATTGATGCTTATACAGCATATTATAATGGACTTATAAACCTATCGGCTAGTCTTGTTGTCTCATTAAGTGATAGTATTGGCATTATCGATTCGCTTAGTAATGCAACTGGAAATTATGCTTTTTATGATGCTGCACGAAATTTATTGCTAACACAAGTAAATACCTTAACAACCAATGTTATAAATATTAATTTGCAATTGAATGCCTTCGTTAACAATGCAATTATTGATGCAAATTTGGTGAATGGTTCAATAATTCCGGTAGAGTTGCCTGAAATTAATGGACAAGCGGTCAATGAATTGTATTTGCAATCTCTTTCAACTGACTTTATCGAATATTCTCCTTCTCAGGTATATCAACTTTTTTCAATTGCGCAACAATGCCCGTATGCCGGCGGACCTGCTGTTTACATGGCAAGAGCCATTTATCATGATATAAATGATGAATGGGAATATGATGATATATCAACATGTTTAGCACAAGGAATATTTAGAACAACACAATCGGTTGAGCAATTGGAAATGAAAAAATTGGTGCTGAAACCTAACCCCGCAAGCGATAAAGTTGAGATTCAATTCAACCCGGAAAAAAATGTTGAGTACGGGCTAGAGATTTTTGATAATACAGGGAGATATATTAAGAAAATTACTTTACCTTCTGACCAGCCTTCCTACATTTTAAATATTAGTGAATTATATTCCGGATTGTATGTGGTTAAATTGAAAGCTAATAATAGTGTAATTGATAGGACAAAACTTTTAATAATAAAATAAAATCCAAAACAGGATCTCACTAAAAGTGAGATCCTGTTTTTATATAATTATGAGAAAAGTATTAATTTTTTTAGTTTTACTTATTTTAAGTGCGATTATTACGAGGGCACAAGGAGTTAGTAATATTTGGTTGATAGGTTATACTTCATTTACAGACCAATATACTAGTTCTACGAAAGCGACTATCGATTTCAATTTAGGTATGACTAATGTGGTCCCTTCGATACGTAAAATGAAATTTAGTGGTACTCAGGGAAATATAAGTGATGGTAATGGCAATTTATTAATGGCGAGTAATGGATTATGGATTGCAAATGCAAGTAATGACACTATGCTTAATGGTAGCGGATTGAACCCTGGACCAATAACACAATCATGGCCAGACTATTTACCAATGCCGAATTGTAATGTATTTCTTCCATGGCCAGGCGATTCATCAAAGTATGTATTATTTCATATGGTAGCCAATCCAAGCATGTACAATGCATGCAGTGAATTATTTTATACAATTATTGATATGACCTTATCCAATGGATTAGGGGGGGTCATTTCAAAAAATCAAGTTGCACTACAAGATACATTTAGCTGGGGCATAGGCGTTTGCAAGCATGCCAATGGAAGGGACTGGTGGATCGTAGTTTTAAAAGATAATAGTAATGTAATAAAAAAACTATTGCTTACCCCCAATGGTTTAATCAACATGGGCTCTCAATCTTTTGGCACCTTGCTAACGTATATTGGAACTGCTGCCCAATTAATTTTTTCTCCGAATGGACAAAAATTTGCCTACAACACTTTATATGGTGGGCCATCACCATATTATACTATTGTAAAATACTTGGATTTTGATCGTTGCACGGGCCAATTCAGTAATTTACAAACTTTGCCAATATTTGACACAAACTATGGGTTTGGCACTGCTTTTTCACCTAATTCAAAATATTTATATGCTTGTACAACTTACCATGTTTTTCAATTTAATACCGACACTAGTAACATAATGGGTAGTATTGATACAGTTGCCACGAATGACACTTTTTTTTCTCCCGTCTTTCCATTAATCGCAAATTTTTATTTAATGTATCTAGCAAATGATAATAAAATTTATATTACATCCAATAACGGTGTAGTTGATTTACATTATATTAATTACCCGGATAGTGGAGGAGTTGCTTGTGATGTGCGTCAACATGATTTGCATTTGCCTTGCTACCAGCTTAGAGGAGTTCCCAACCACCCAAATTACTTTTTAGGTGCAGAAATTGGAAGTATTTGTGATAGTTTGCAGGTGGGGGTAGCGGAGCTTAACACAACAAATATTAATATTAAACTTTATCCCAACCCCGCCAATGATTTTTTCTGGCTGGATTATGATATCAGTCATGTCACAGGTAACGGCAAATTAATTATATATAATACATGTGGAGAAGTGGTATTGCAAAAAACAATATTTAATTATTTTAAAACGGTTAAAGTAGATTGTAGTAGCTTGCCACAAGGCGTTTACTATATATTGATAGAGCAGGATAATCGTAAGGTCGGCAGCGGGAAGTTTGTTAAACAATATTAATTCATGATAATCATTCAACATAACGAAGTGTTCTCATGAACGTCTTGGAAAAATTAAATAATAGTGAGTTATCACATAAATCATGGTTCAGACAATTGCGCAACAATGCCCATATGCTGGCGGACCTGCTGTTTACATGGCAAGAGCCATTTATCATGATATAAATGATGAATGGGAATATGATGATATATCATCATGTTTAGCACAAGGAATATTTAGAACAGCACAATCGGTTGAGCCTTTGGAAATGAAAAAATTGGTGCTGAAACCTAACCCCGCAAACGATAAAGTAGAGATACAATTCAACCAGGGAAAAAATGTTGTGTATGGACTGGAGATTTTTGATAATACAGGGAGATATGTTAAGAAAATAACTATACCTTCTGATCAACCTTCCTACATTTTCAGTATAAGTGAATTATATTGTGGATTGTATGTGGTTAAATTGAAAACTAATAATAGTGAAATTGAAAGGACAAAACTTTTAATAATAAAATAAAATCTAAAACGGGATCTCACTAAAAGTGAGATCCCGTTTTTATATAATTATGAGAAAAGCATTCGCCTTTTTTGTTTTGCTTATTTTAAGTGTATTTATTTCCAAGGCTCAGGGAGTAAGTAATATTTGGCTTTTAGGATATGCTGAATTTACTGACCAATATACATCTTCTACAAAAGCTATAATTGATTTTAATACGGGGGTTCCAATTATTTCTCCAATGACACGTAAAATGAAGTTCAGTGCTACACAAGGCAATATCAGTGATAGTAATGGTAATTTATTAATGTCGAGCAATGGTCTTTGGATAGCAAATGCAATTAACGATACAATGCTTAATGGAAGTGGTTTGAACCCCGGGCCATTCACGCAATCCTGGCCCGATTATTTACCAATGCCAAATTGTAATGTATTCCTCCCCTGGCCCGGCGATACCACGAAATATATATTATTCCACATGGTTGCCAATCCGAATATCAGTTCTCGGAGCAGTGAATTATTTTATTCCGTTATTGATATGACATTAGATAATGGCTTAGGTGGCGTAATACAAAAGAACTATATAGCATTACAAGATACTCTAAGCTGGGGAATAGGTACATGTAAACATGCGAATGGTCGGGACTGGTGGATTGTTGTTTTAAAAGATAATAGCAATATAATAGAAAAACTATTGCTTACTCCCAATGGTGTAATCAACATGGGTTCTCAAGCTTTGGGCTCATTACTTACGCATATCGGAACTTCTGGACAATTAGTATTTTCTCCTAATGGGAAAAAATTTGCTTTCAATACTTTATATGGTGGACCAGCACCATATTTTACGGTAGTAAAATATTTAGATTTTGATCGTTGTTCAGGTCAGTTCAGTAATTTACAAACCTTGCCAATATATGATACACATCCCGGGTTTGGAACGGCATTTTCACCTGATTCCAAATATTTGTATGCATCAACAACCCTTCATGTTTTTCAATTCAATACGGACTCGATGAATTTACTGACAGGTTTAGATACAGTAGCTACAAATGACACTTTTTTTTCTCCCGTCTTTCCATTTCTGGCAGATTTTAATTTAATGTATCTGGCTAAGGACAACAAGATATATATTACATCCGGGAACAGTGTTGTAGATTTACATTATATAAACAATCCTGATATTGACGGTGTAGGTTGTGATGTTCGAATGCATGCGCTTCATTTACCATGCTATAATTTAAGAGGAGTGCCCAACCACCCAAATTACTTTTTAGGCCCTGTAATCGGCAGCATTTGTGATAGTTTGCAGGTGGGCGTTTCGGAAATTAATACAGCAGAATATAATATTAAACTTTACCCCAACCCCGCCAATGATTTTTTCTGGTTGGATTATGATTTGAGTCATGCAACATGCAACGGCAAATTAATTATATATAATACTTTTGGAGAAGTGGTATTGCAAAAAATATTATTTAATTATTTTAAAACGGTAAAAGTAGATTGTAGTAGCTTGCCTAATGGGATTTATTATATATTAGTGGAGCAAAACAAACATAAAATAAGTAGTGGAAAGTTTGTAAAATTGTAAGAAATCATGTAGTCCAAAAACAAAACAAAAAACATGCCTTCAAGGATTTCAAACGCTTGAAGTGTTATAACAAAAAAAAGGGAACCTCACGATTCCCTTTATATAATATCAAAAAAATTGATCTATTTCACAGAATCAATCACTGCTTTAAAAGCATCAGGATGATTCATGGCAAGGTCAGCCAATACTTTGCGGTTGATGCCTACATTGTTTTTGTGGATCTTCCCCATGAACGCTGAATAGCTCATGCCGTTATCACGTGCAGCGGCATTGATACGTTGAATCCACAATGCGCGGAAGCTGCGTTTCTTTGTCTTACGATCGCGATATGCGTAACCTAATCCTTTTTCAACGGTATTTTTTGCAACCGTCCATACATTTCCTCTTGCGCCCCAGTTTCCCTTGGCAAGTTTCATAAATTTTTTCCGCTTCTGCTTCGAGGCTACGGAATTTACACTACGTGGCATTTTGTTTTTGTTTTTTGGAGGCAGCGTCTCTTTTTAATGAGATCTTTTGTGCTGATGTCCTGGTTAAACCATCTAAGAATTCGAATTCTTACGAATTTACGAATGAATTTTATTGACTGATTTTAACTACTTAAGCAATCGTCAACATTCTTTTTACACGATATTCATCAGTCTCATGAACCAAACCAGCATGTGTCAAAGCGCGTTTTGCTTTGGTGGTTTTCTTGGTCAGGATGTGACTTTTGTAAGCGTGCTTTCTTTTTACTTTTCCAGAGCCGGTCAGCTTAAAACGCTTCTTGGCGCTGGAATTGGTTTTCATCTTTGGCATTGTCTTACTTTTTAGATTATTAGTATTCGGTATTGAGTTTTGAGTATTGAGTATTAAGTATTGGGTTTGGATATTGGGTAAAATTTTTATTTCAATTTTTTAATTCTGAATTCTACATTCTGAATTCTGCATTTATTTAAACTTCTACCGGAGCCTTCACCGGCTTTCCACCTTTCTTAGGAAGTGGAGCAAGATGTAAAAACATCCTGTTTCCTTCTAACTTAGGCAGCAGCTCCACCTTTCCGAATTCTTCCAGTGCTTGTGCAAATTTCAGGAGGATGATTTCTCCTTTCTCTTTGTAAGCAATCGTTCTTCCTTTAAAATGAACATAGGCTTTCACCTTTGCACCTTCTTCAAGGAATTTGATGGCGTGCTTTACTTTGAAGTTGAAGTCATGCTCATCGGTATTTGGTCCGAAACGAATCTCTTTCAGCACCTGTTTCGCTGACTTTGATTTTGCTTCTTTCTCTTTTTTCTTCTTCTCGTACAAAAACTTCTGGTAATCAACAATCCTGCAAACGGGCGGCTCGGCATTAGGGGCAATCTCTACTAGATCAAGTCCTTTTTCCTCTGCAATGGCAATTCCTTCCGGAACTGATACTACCCGCGGCTCTTCTCCGTCAATAACCAGACGGATATGCGTTGCGGTAATGAGTTCATTTATTTTATGTTCGGCTTCTCTTTTCTTGAAAAACCTTGGATTACCTCTATTGAAACCCGGACGACTGCCTCCCGGCTTTGGGCCTCCCGGCGGTCTGTAGCCTCCGGGACGATTGCCTCCGGGGCGTGGTGTAAAAGTTGCTATGTTGCCTCCTTGTTTTTAATTATCAATTATTATTACTGCTGATGTTGCTAATATTTAAACATTCAACAGTTGAGCTACTTCTTTGTTTACCAAGTCAATAAATTCCTGAACAGGAACCGATCCCTGATCTCCCAGACCATGACGGCGTATTGCCACCTTCTCTTCTGCCACCTCTTTTTCACCAACAATGAGCATGAAAGGAATCTTTTTCAGCTCACTGTCCCTGATCTTTTTACCGATCTTCTCGTCTCTCTCGTCAACGAGGCCGCGAATATCGGAATTATTCAGCAACTGTAAAACTTTTTTTGCATACCCGTTGTACTTCTCGCTGATTGGGAGGATAACAACCTGCGTCGGGGCCAGCCATAATGGGAAATTACCGGCATAATGCTCAATGAGGAAGCCAATAAAACGCTCATGAGTTCCCAATGGAGCACGATGAATACAAATTGGTGTTTCCATCTCATTATTGGAATTCCTGAAAGTTAACCCAAAACAGGCCGGAACAGCAAAATCTACTTGGTTAGTGGCCAGGGTGAATTCTTTACCAATGGCACTCCATACCTGAACATCGATCTTGGGTCCGTAAAAAGCACCTTCATCGGGCACTTCCACATAGGGAATATTCGACTCAATCAATACTTGGCGAACCATGTCTTCCGTCTTCAACCATAATTCTTTATTGTCCACATATTTCTTTCCGAGTTTTGAAGCTTCGTGAGTAGAAAAACGCATGACATATTTATCAATTCCAAAAATCTTAAAGTATTTCAGGTACATGTCATTTACCGCTCTGAATTCATCGGCAAACTGTTCCCTGGAACAATAAATATGGGCATCATTCATTTGCAAGGAACGCACACGCATTAAGCCAAAAAGCTCACCACTTT
>JANOXC010000173.1:0-32327 GCA_031418215.1 Bacteroidota bacterium | reverse complement strand
ACGCTTACAGTAACTGGCATTACCGGGAAAACAGTGAAAGAATTTTCAATGTTGAAATCAGGTGATTTGATTAATCTAGATCTTACCGACCTTGAAAATGGTTCATACATTTTAAAGATTAATACCGACGAACAAAGCCTGACTAAGAAAATTTTCATACAGAAATAAACCTATTCACTAACAAACTTGAAAAGGACCTGCAATGAATTAATTCAGGTCCTTTTCCTGTAAATATTTGAAACCATAGATGCGTTTAAAACAAATTTTAAGTGTTGGAGCCTGCATTCTGCTAGGTACATTTAAACTGGCAGCTCAGGAGACCAAAGCGCCAGATCTCAAAAGTGATTTACCTTCTGTTAATTTAAAAACGCTGGATGGCAAAGTTTTTAATTCAGCAGAGATTCAGAATGATGGTAAACCAATGATACTTGATTTTTGGGCTACCTGGTGTAAGCCTTGTGTTGCCGAGTTGGTTGCTATTGCTGATCAATACAGCGATTGGAAAGAGGAAACAGGCGTCAAACTTATTGCGATTTCAATTGATGATATCCGTTCATCTAATACTGTTGCACCTTTTGTAAATGGTAAAGGATGGGAGTACGAAGTGTATCTTGATCCCAATGGTGATTTCAGAAGAGCGATGAATGTAAATAACGTACCGCATTCTTTTATTCTTGATGGTAATGGAAAAATAGTTTCGCAACACAATACCTATAACCCTGGCGATGAAGATAAAATATTGGAAGAATTGAAAAAAATAGTGGTCAAAGAAAAAGAAGGATTACGTGATCCTGCACATTAGTCATTTTCCATTTTTTCATTTGATGAATAATATTCTTTTCCTATGAAATGCCTCTTCCATAAGATAGTTTTTGTTGGGCTAATACTACTAGCTGATTGCAAGTTGATGCTTGCACAGGAACAAATTGTTCACGGCATCAATGGTAATTTTGAGATCAATTCACAGTTCTACAAAGCCGATAGTGCAATTGAAGCGCCGGAAGTATCGGAGAAAATGCTGAACAATGCATTTATGAATGTTAATTACATCAATGGTAATTTTCGTGCAGGATTACGTTACGAAGCTTATTTGAATCCTATACTTGGCTTTGATGAACGTTATAAAGGAAGCGGCATTCCATTTCGATATGCAGCCTATACAAAAGATGCAATTGATATTACGGTCGGTAATTTTTATGACCAGTTTGGAAATGGTTTGATTTTACGCTGTTATGAAGAAAGGGCAATTGGCCTTGACAATGCATTGGATGGTATTCGTGTGGGATATAAACCTGCAGCAGGTATATATATTAAAGGGATGATAGGACGTCAGCGTGATTTTTTTGAACTGAGTTCTGGATTGCTACGCGGGATTGACGGGAATATACAACTCAATGAAGCCATCGAAAAACTAAAGGATAAGAAACTGCAACTCGGATTCGGCGGAAGCTTTGTAAGTAAGTATGAAAAAGATGAGGACCTGGTGCGTAACCTGCCGGAGAATGTAGCGTCGTGGGCGGCAAGAACGAACATGACTTACGGAAAGCTCAGCATGAATGTTGAATTTGCTTATAAATATAACGATCCATATATCGGCAATAATTATATATATAAAAACGGGGAGGCTTTATATATCAATACAACTTACTCTCAAAAGGGATTTGGAGCAGAGCTAACTGCCAAACGTGTAGATAACATGGGTTATCGTTCCGAACGGACTGCAACAGTAAATCAGTTAATCATCAATTATCTGCCCACAATTAATAAACAATATACTTACCGGCTGTTGACTTTATATCCTTATGCAACCCAATCGAATGGTGAAATGGGCATCAGCGGTTCAGCCTTTTATAAGATAAAATCGGATACAAAATTAGGAGGTAAATATGGTGCTGATATAGCCATTAATGCTTCTGCTGTGAATGACATTCAAAAAAGTCCGGCATCTAACGACACGCTTGGATATGAGTCAGATTTTTTTGCAATTGGTAAAACTATATTTTATCGTGACTTAGGATTAGAGGTGACAAAAAAAATATCCAAAAAATTGAAAATGATCTTATCCTATACCTTTCAGAAATACAACAAGGATGTGATTGAAGGGAAATCAACATTTGGATTGTTGGATGCCCATACAGGAGTTGTTGAAATCACCTGGAAGCTGACTTCCAAACAGAGTATTCGTACGGAGTTGCAACATCTCTATACAAAAGATGATAAACAAAGCTGGGCCATGTGGTTGGTGGAGTACAGCATATCACCAAATTGGTCTTTTACCATATTTGATGAATACAATTATGGCAATGACATTCCTGATCATCGTTATCATTATTACAATGCTACTTGCGGTTATACAAGGAATGCAAACCGTTTTAGTATTGGATATGTGCGTCAGCGGGCCGGACTTTTATGTATAGGTGGAGTATGTCGTGTGGTCCCCGCTTCCAACGGAGTTAGTTTATCAATAACAAGCAGGTTCTAATTAAATTGATATGATGAAAAAATTTGATTTAATAGCATTTATATATATCATCTCATCAATGCTCTTTATGGGTTGCGATCAGATAGAAAGTCCTTATTCTGTAACGCCACCTGTTAGTGGAGGAAGCAATGACAGTGTTGCCATCAGGAAGGTATTGGTTGAAGACTATACCGGTCATAAATGTCAGGGTTGTCCGGCAGCACATGAAGAAGCCAATGTATTGAAAAGTTTTTTTCAGGATTCAATTGTAGTAATCACCATTCATGCAGGATATTGGACTTCTTATACCACTGCACCTTTTACCTATAATTTCACAACCACTGAAGGAACTGCTATCTATAATGCATTAATTCCAAATACCCAGCCATTTCCATCAGGCACTATCAATCGTAAAATTTATGGCAGTAACAGGGTGGTAGATTATCCCAATTGGGGTAACAAAGTAGCAGAGCTATTGAAGGATGCGCCTGTTGCAAAAATTAGTATTGTGCCGGGTTGGAATGCCGCGACAAGAGTCATCACTGCAGATATCAAATCAACTTTCCTTGCTGGCCTCTCAAGCGATATTGGTTTGAGCGTATTATTTACAGAAGACAGTATAGTAGAATGGCAAGCATTCCCTGTGCCAACAGGAAATGTTTCAAATTATGTTCACCGACATGTATTAAGGGGTTCGCTCAATGGCACATGGGGAAATGTAATTGCTACTAATCCTGCACAAAATAGTGAGTTTCCAATAAACCTTCAAAGCAATGCCATTGCGGCTGATATTAAGCCTGAGCATGTTTCAGTTGTTGCAATTTTATTTGATAATGCAACAAGAGAAGTGATTCAAGTGGAAGAGAAAAAGCTGCTGCCCTGATTTTTTTTAATTGCAAATATTATGGTCAGATATATATATATCATTGCATTGTTTTTTCTATTGGATTTAAATTGTGTGGCACAATCATTCAAAGGATTTCTTTTTGCAGGGATGAGCACGTCACAAGTTTCCGGTGATGCACTGGCAGGGTTCGACAAGGCCGGCGTTATGTTAGGTGGAGGCGTTTTATTACCTTTTTCGAAAGATAAAAAAGCAATGGTTGGAATGGAAATGTATTACATTCAAAAAGGAAGTAAAATGCCTTCTAAGCTAGATCAGGGAAATGCTTCTTATTATTTGCTGCAATTAAATTATATTGAAGCCCCTTTATATATTAAATATGCTATAACAGATAGAATTCAGGCTTACATTGGTGGCGCGCTCGGCGTATTAACAAAGTCGAAAGAAGAAAGTGATAGTGGTGTGCCGGATGGCTATCCTTTCAATCAATTTGACATTAGCGGGATTTGCGGAATTGAATATTTATTAACCGATCAATGGCACTTAAAGCTTCATGGAATTCAATCGTTGGCATCAGTAAGGGATTTTGACGGACCATCGCCGTACTATTTCTTTGAAAATGGACAGTACAATTCGGTAATTGCTTTAACCATCAATTATTATTTAAAAAAGGAGAATAACAATGATTAACGGAAAACATAAAATTGTAGTTGCTGTTACGGGTGCCAGCGGTGCCATCTATGCAAAGGTGCTCTTGCAAAAGCTTGAACAACTAAAGGAACAGATTAATGATGTAGGTCTTATTTTTTCTGATAATGCAAGGCAAGTTTGGGAATATGAGTTAGGTAATAGAGATTATGAGAAAAGTACATTTAAGCTTTATGAGAAGACAGATTTTTCCGCTCCTTTCGCATCCGGCTCAGCCCGATATGGTGCGATGATTATCTGCCCCTGCAGCATGGGAACCCTTGCCCGCATTGCTCATGGAACCAGTAATGATTTAGTTACAAGGGCTGCAGATGTTATCCTTAAAGAGCGACGAAAACTCATTCTTGTTACACGTGATACCCCATTGAGCCTGATTCATTTAAACAACATGAAATTGCTGACGGAAGCAGGCGGAATTATCGCCCCTGCCTCGCCTTCTTTTTACAGCCGGCCGAAGGATTTTGAAGAGCTGGCAGCCACGGTTATTGACAGGGTTATTGACCTGGCCGGACTCGACCATACAACATATAGGTGGAACGACCGTTAATTTTTTTGCACAGGAATGTGTGAAAGAAAATGACATTAATTATATGTTTCCTTGGTTACGATAATTATATTTGTAATACCAATTCCAAAACCTGGTCTATGTTTGAATATTCAAAGGAAATTCTCACCAAGGTGAGTTTTGACCGTAACCTGTTTAAGAAGGAGTTATTAAAGGCGATTAAATGGTTGAAGGCAGATGAACGAAAGTTATTGATGCTTTGGTGCCTTACCACTTTTGGTAATAAATACAGTGATATTATCAGCCAGGCGTTTAAGCATGTCGTGAGATAAAATCAATGTTTTTCTTCATGCCGTTGAAACCGGTTCGTTTCAATGGAGAGTCTTTATATATATTTTCAAAAACATCTTCCGTAATTTCTTCCCAGTCTTTTCGCTGCATTTTTAACAATTGTTCATTGGCTGCCAGTTGTGGTTCATGATGTGGTTTTGAAAAACGGTTCCATGGACAAACATCCTGGCAAATATCGCAACCAAAGGCCCAGTCTTCCATTTTGTCTTTATATATAGTTGGTATTTGGTCTTTCAGTTCAATTGTGAAGTAGGAAATACATTTACTGCCATCAACTACCTGTGATGTTACAATAGCTTGCGTAGGACAAGCATCAATGCACTTTGTACAGGTGCCGCAATAATCTTTCATGGCTGCATCGGCCTCCAGTTCAAGATCAAGTATTAGCTCAGCAATAAAAAAGAAGGAGCCGGCTTTTGGATTAATAAGATTGGCATTTTTCCCTATCCACCCCAGTCCGCTTCGTTGTGCCCAGGCACGGTCTAATACAGGTGCAGAGTCAACAAATACACGGCCTTCCACAGCACCGATGTTTTCTTGTATATATATAAACAGATTTTTTAGTTTTTCTTTAATTACCAGGTGGTAATCTTTTCCATACGCGTACTTGGAAATCAAGGGCGCTCCAACATCCTGTTTTTTTTCCGGATAGTAGTTCAGCAAAACAGAAACCACACTCTTTGCACCGGGAACTAATATACGCGGATCAAGGCGTTTGTCAAACCACCGCTCCATGTAACTCATTTGCCCGTGCATGTTCTGCGACAACCATCTCTCAAGACGTGGGGCCTCATCTTCCAGGAAAGTAGCTTTTGAAACACCAACATGACTGAAGCCGAGGCGAAGGGCTTCTTCGGTGATGAGTTTTTTATTTTTTGCGTTGCTCATGAGTGAGGTAAAAAGTAAAAATAGAATTAAATTACCAGCAATCAATTTCATCGTTGTCATTCAGGAGGAAACTTTTTGCAACCAACCATAAATGATAAATAGAAAAATAAAGATTAAAATTTCCCAATAACAACATTTGTAGCGTTTAAATAGATTCTTACTGAAGGACAAAAAGAGAAACGCTTCTCCAGGTCCTATTGTTAAACAAAAAAAATGATATTAATCAAACAATAAATTCGAGCCACCGGTTTTAATCTTACCCAGATGTTTATAAGCTTTCTCAGTTGCTTCTCTTCCGCGAGGGGTACGCTGTAAAAAGCCTTCCATGATTAAAAACGGTTCATATACTTCTTCAATAGTGCCGGGTTCTTCACCAACAGCAGTTGCAATGGTGGTCAATCCAACAGGTCCTCCTTTGAATTTTTCTATGATGCAGGCCAGAATCCTGTTATCCATTTCATCCAAGCCATATTCATCAACATTCAAAGCATGCAATGCATATTGTGTTAACGCTACATCAATGTTTCCTTTTCCTTTTACCTGTGCAAAATCTCTAACCCTTCTTAAAAGCGCATTGGCAATACGCGGTGTTCCCCTACTACGTCTGGCAATTTCATAAGAAGCCTCATCAGTGATTTCAATTTTTAGAATTTCAGATGCACGAAGTACAATTAATTGTAATCTTTTAGCATCATAGTATTCCAATCTGCAGGTAATACCAAATCTTGCACGTAAAGGCGAAGTAAGCAAACCTGATCGGGTTGTGGCACCAACGAGTGTGAAAGGATTTAATTTGATCTGCACAGAACGAGCGTTTGGTCCGCTCTCAATCATGATATCAATTTTATAATCCTCCATTGCAGAATACAAATATTCTTCAATAACAGGACTTAAACGATGGATTTCATCAATAAACAAAACATCATTGGGAGCAAGATTGGTAAGCAATCCTGCCAGATCTCCGGGTTTATCCAAAACAGGACCGGAGGTGATCTTAATGTTACTTCCGAGTTCATTGGATATGATATGTGCCAATGTGGTTTTACCAAGTCCGGGAGGGCCATGTAACAACACATGATCCAAAGCTTCATTGCGTTGACCGGCAGCTTTTACGAAAATTTTAAGGTTCTCCACAACTTTCTCTTGCCCCGTAAAGTCTTCAAACTCACTTGGACGAAGCACCTTTTCCAACTCCCTCTCAATAGGGGTTAAGCTGTCTTTTTCAGGGTCGAGTTCTTCATTTCGCATGATACAAATGTAATGCGATTTTTAGGAATAATTGGTTAACTTGATTGAGATATAACAATATTTTCCACAGCGAAGCTTAGTCAATTAGAAACTGATAGAAACTGGAGGAAAGCTATTCCTTTCACTATTCATTCTTCTTTTTTTGAAATCAATTCCGCTTGCCAAACAATGATTGAACGATCATCACCTGTTGTAATAAGGTTGTCATCGACCCACAATAATTTATTCACAGAATTGTGATGTCCGTCATGGCTTTCTTTATCCAGCCTAACAATTAAATTAAAGTTGTCGGCCTCCCAAATTTTTACTGACTTATCACGACTTGCTGTAGCGAAAAAATTTCCTGAAGCATGATAAGCAATATCATATATAGCATAATTATGTGCCGGGATGGATTTTTCCAATTCATAGGATGTGGTATTATATATATTCAACATAGCGTCTCTTGAACCACTAAGTAAATATTTCCCATCAGGTGAGATACACAATGCATTCACGCCGAACCCGGGTTGATGACCCTGCCATTGTTTAACAATTTGGAAGTTAGATAAGGAGATAATGCAAATTGTGCCATCCCCACAACCAATGATGCATTGATCGTTGATTGCTGAAAAAGTAATGTTGCGGATCTTGCCGCTTGATAGTTCAATTTGATGAACCAGTTCAAAAGCGTGATTTAAAATACGAATTCCCCCATCGCTGCTGCCGGTAAATATTAATTGATGCTTCGGATAATAAGCTATTACAAAAATTGGCGATGTATGAAGCTGTATTAATTTTTCTTCTTTCCCTGAATCAAGGTTAATCACATGAACGCCGCCTTTGCCTTGGCCAACTAACAATTTATTTAACGACTTAATATATTTTATGCTATAAATGGCATCAGCAAGACGAAGAAAGGCATCACCACTATCTGTTAATGTTGTGTCCCATTTGGCTAAAATTCCATCACTGGCGCCTGAAAAAAATTGTGTCGACTTATATGCTTCCAGTGCATAAACAGATCCGCTATGGCCGGTAAGCCGTATTTTTTGTTTGAATAAAGGTTTCATAAGTGTAGCTGCAAAGGTATTCGAATCGCCAACAATATACTATTTTTGACAAGTGAATTCAGAACAACAACGTATTTTAAAGAGTTTTTATGCTCCAATAGTATTTGTTGCTTTTTTGTGGATTGTGAAATTGTTTGAAATTGATTTTAACCTTGATTTTGCCCCGTATGGATTATTGCCAAGACATGCGTTAGGATTACGTGGCATCCTAACAATGCCATTTATTCACAATGATTTTTCGCATTTATTTTCCAACTCTATTCCGCTTGTCATATTAGGGGCTTCATTAATTTATTTTTATCAGGAGTCGGCATTAAAAGTATTTTTATTGATTTATTTTTTAGACGGAATTTGGTTATGGATAGGCGGAAGAGAATCCTATCACATAGGTGCCAGTGGTATTGTTTATGGTCTTGCAGCATTTCTGTTTTTCAGCGGAATTTTTAGAAAATACATCCGGTTGATGGCAATATCTATGCTGGTAGTTTTTTTATACGGAGGAATGGTTTGGGGCATTTTTCCAATATTCATTGGTGTGAGTTGGGAAGCCCATCTTTTTGGTGCTATTGCGGGATTACTATGTGCATGGGTTTTTAGAAAAGAAGGTCCTCAGAGACCGGTTTTTGAATGGGAAGAGGAACCGGAAGATGAGGAAGGCGAGTGGGCCGTGCAGAATGAATTGGTGAACATTAATTATTACTACAAATCAAAATCAGAATTTAACGAAGTAATAAGCAAACTTATGATGTTGAAAATTGAACATATCGGAATTGCTGTAAAAAATTTACAGAATTCAAATGAACTGTTTCGTAAATTATTTAATGCCCCACATTATAAAACAGAAACAGTGGAATCGGAAAATGTGCTGACAAGTTTCTTCCAGGTTGGTGAGAATAAAATCGAATTGCTGGAAGCGCAAAATGAAAACAGTGCCATTGCTAAGTTTATTGAAAAGCGAGGTGAAGGCATACATCACATTGCATTTGCTGTAGCTGATATATATAAAGAAATGGAGCGGCTAGAACAGGAGGGATTTGTTTTGTTAAACAAAGAGCCAAAATTCGGGGCGGATAATAAATTGGTTTGTTTCTTGCACCCTAAAGGAACAAATGGTGTTTTGATTGAATTATGTCAGGAACGGGCTTCCTAAAAATCATTTTTCAAGTATTCGCGTGACTAAATTCTCAAGTGTTTGATTTTTTTCCAATAGAAATGCAGTTAATCCTACCGCCCTTGCACCTTCAATATGCTGAGGGCCGTCATCGATAAAAATAGTTTCCGTTAATAACAACTTGTTTTCCCTGATTACAGTTTCAAAAATTTCAGGGTCAGGCTTTCGCATTTTCATATTACAGGAGTAATAGATTTTCTCGAAAACTTTTTCAAATGCACCTTTTCCATGGGCTGATTCAATAATTTTGGTAAATACAGGAATATGAATAACATTTGTATTACTAAGCAGGAAGAGCCTGTAATCTTTGCTCAATTTTTTTAGCAAATCCATTGTTGTTTCAGGAACATCCATCAAAATCTGATTCCAGGCTTCATCAATTTGTTGATCGGTTACCTTGTTAACAATGTATTTTCTAAAGACGTTTCGGAATTCTTCAGCTGTTAATGCTCCACGCTCAAAGTCATCGAATGTTTTTTGTTGTGCATTTTGTGCATAGCGTTTGTCAAAATCTCTTACCCCTAATTTTTTAAATGCATCAGCTAGCCGAGAATGATCAAGATTAATGATTACTCCTCCAAGGTCAATAATGATATTTTTAATAGCCATATTAATTTGTCAAATCTGTACTGCAAAGTAAATGGAAAATCAGGATTGGAGAATATTGCTATTTCTTATTCTTTTATGAGTAAGTTGTATCTAGAATTGACATGATTTAATTAAATAACGCATATTTGACAACGAAATTGAATATGAAAAAATTTATTGTCGTCTTTGATTTGTTAAAACGTGCTGCAAAAGGGGAACAGGCCAATATTTTGGAAGGCAACCTAAATCACGCCATCGTTTTACTTTCTATACCCATGATTTTGGAGATGAGTATGGAGGCCTTATTTGCTGTGGTTGATGTTTTTTTTGTTAGTAAACTGGGGGTAAACGCCGTTGCTGTAGTGGGCTTAACGGAATCGATGCTTACCATTGTCTATTCTTTGGGTTGGGGATTGGCGATGGGCGCTACAGCTTTGGTTGCCAGGAGAGTCGGTGAGCAGGATAAAGCAGGTGCTGCTGTTGCTGCCGCGCAATCAATATATATTGCCATGCTGGTTTCCCTGTTAATCAGTATAACCGGTATTTTATATTCAGATGATTTATTAGCATTAATGGGTGCAAGTGTTGATGTTATTGAACAAGGCAAAGGCTTCACAAAGATAATGCTGGGAGGAAATTTCGTCATTATGTTTTTATTCCTGATAAATGGAATATTCCGAGGTGCAGGAGATGCTGCATTGGCCATGAGGTCTTTGTGGCTTGCTAATATTGTAAATATCATTCTCGACCCATTATTTATTTTTGGTATTGGCCCATTTCCTGATTTGGGAGTGGAGGGTGCGGCAGTTGCTACTACTATTGGCAGGGGCTGTGGTGTTGCTTATCAGTTATACCAATTATTCAAGGGAAGAGGAGTCATACACATTCATAGTGATAACTGGCAGTTTAGAAAAGACGTTATTCGTAAATTAATAACTGTTTCTTCAGGAAGCACGGGACAGTTTATCATTCAGTCGGCGAGTTGGATTTTCCTGATGCGTATTATTTCTCATTTTGGCAGTGAAGCATTAGCAGGTTACACCATTGCAATCCGTGTTATTGTATTTACGATATTACCTGCATGGGGAATGGCCAATGCTGCAGCAACTATGGTCGGACAAAATCTTGGGGCGCTTCAGTTGGAACGAGCTGAAAAGTCTGTCTGGCGAACCGGACAATTTAACATGGTTTTTATGGGAATCGTTATGATTGTATTTTTACTATTCGCTAATTCTATTGTTTCCTTTTTTACCAATGAACAACAGGTACTTATTTACGCTACCGAATGTTTACGAATTGTAAGTCTTGGATATATATTTTTCGCGTTTGGAATGATCATCGTACAGTCGTTCAATGGAGCTGGGGATACCCGTACTCCTACAATTCTTAATCTGTTTATCTTTTGGTTGCTGCAAATCCCGCTGGCATGGATACTGGCCATGCAATTTAAAATGGGACCGGAGGGTGTTTATTGGGCAGTCGTTATTTCTGAAACAGTTCTTACGATAGCCGGATATATATTATTTAAAAAAGGAAGATGGAAAACAATAAAATTATGATGGGCTGATTTTTTAATTTGCTGATGAAATAGCCATCAAAATAAATTGTTAAACAACCAACATCAATTTTTTAACATCTATAGCTGTTTTGCGTCGAATGTCTGAAATCCTAAAAGTCTCCACCACTATTGTTTTCTCCACCACCTTCCTGTACAGGATTTTTCTGACCTTTTTTACGTTGGTTGGTGCTTTCCTGCTTGCCAAAGCGATAAGCAAATGTTAAGGTGGCTATTCTTGTTTCGCGCTTTCTAAAACCATCGTATATAAAATTGTCTTGATCGGTGTGAATTTGAAATTTGCGTGTATCAAAAATGTCTGTAACGTTTAGACTAATAGAGGCCTTCCCTTTCATTAGATCATATTTAATACCGACATCCACACTGTTCATCATTCCTTTCAATGTTCTGGTTGGTTCTTTCATTGGAGCACCGTACATTCCACTCAATTGCCCTGAAAGATCTTTAGTAAAACGATAATTTGCAGTTAAACGCGTATTCCAATTGTTATTGGTGCCTTGTAGTTCAGCAGAAACATTGGAACCATTTAAAGTGTTCTGGAAAAAATTTGTACTCCACATGATACTGCCGCTTTTGCCTAGCTGGTAACGTAAAATGGTTTCCAATCCAATATTATCTGAAGTATTTAAATTCACCATTTGCATAGTGCTTACGCCGGTTAACGTATCAACTGAACGATAACGTGAAATTACATCATCAGTATGACGGTAATACACCGTAGCACTAATGGACAGCTTTTCCAGTGTTTTGACATAAGACAATTCAAGCGAATGAGTATATTCAGGTAATAGGTATGGATTGCCTTTCCTCAGGTTCAAAGAATCACTGTAATCGACAAAAGGGTTCACTGATTGTATTTGAGGGCGATTGGTGCGTCGGCTGTAACTTAATTGTGTTTCATTGCTACCCTTCCAATTGTACTTAACTGAAGCACTGGGAAATAATGCGAAGTAGTCATTATTAATTGTTTGTCCGGTTGATTTGGAATCACCACTAGTAAGCGTTTGTTCGGCACGAAGACCGGCACTGTAATCAAAGCTTTTTATTTTGCCGGTGTACAATCCATAAGCTGCGAAGATGTTTTCATCATAAATAAAATGATCTGAATACCTGATGTCATTTATGTAAATTTTGTTTTGTCCGTCATATATTAGTGCTTGAACGTCGTTATCATTAATGCGGAAAGATCCTTTAATTCCTGTTTCCAGTTTTGAATTGCTAAAAGGATGTACATAGTCTGACTGTAAAGTTGCCGCAGTATAAGCAACATCACTTATGTTGCGTTGGTAAGGATTTTCCCCGTAATCATTTATATTGCTTTTGTAATTTTTCGTTTCATCCCGCTTACTGTTTGAATAACTTCCGCTAGCTGTAAGCTCCCGTTTTGAATCTTTAAAAGTCTTTTTGCAATCGAGTATTCCATCCAAGGTGTTGTTTGTTTCATAGGAGGAGTTGTCCCTTAAAATGTGAGGGTCGGTATTATCAATGATTGATTCAATTTGCTCAGGATGATCTTCTTTACGTACGGAATAAGTAGCAGCAAGCCCAAGCGTATTGTAATTATCAATGTTTATATCAGCACCCGCTTTCCCGGTATGGAAGGTGTTGTGTTGCTCGCCTGAGTTGTCGGTTTCTATCGTATAACTTCGATTAGGCAGCATGTTGGTTTGGAATCCATGTGCATTGAAATCCCTGTCTTCAGATCGGAATGAGTAATTGCCATATATATTAATAAATTCAGTTCTGCTGTTAATTCCTATACTTGCGTTATATTTATTGTTGGTTCCTAAACCTGCAGATGCATTTCCGTTTAATCCCTGAAGCTTTCCTTTTTTTGTCACGATGTTGATAATACCTGCCATTCCTTCTGCATCATATTTAGCGGAAGGATTTGTAATCACTTCAATTTTATCAATTGCACTGGCAGGGATCTGCTGAAGAACAGCTTGTCGGTCACCTCCTGTCATTCCTGATGGTTTGCCGTCAATATAAACGGTAACGTTATTGCTTCCGCGCAGTGCAACATTACCATCTATATCAACATTAACAGATGGAATATTTTGTAATATATCAGTTGCCGTACCGCCAATGTTGATGATGTTCTTATCAACATTATAAACTTTTTTATCTATGGAATTTTGCAATTCACTCTTTTCAGCGGTAATATTTATGTCTTCCAGGGATTTGCCGGATAAAAGGATATTTATTATTCCTGCATCAGCGATCGGACTCTGAGGAGACAATTTTATCGCCTCTGTTCGGATGGTTGCATAACCGATGTAAGTAACTTCAAGCCGGAAACGTCCAAAAGCCGGGAGATCGGAGATGGTAAATTTTCCTTTTTCATTGGTGATGGCGCCTCCAACCAATGAGGAATCACGAACCGACTTTACGACTACCGATACATATTCCATCGGTTGCTTTGTAGCACCATCCTGAACAATACCGAAAATCTTGCCGGTACGGGGCATGTTGGCCATCTTGCTGGAATCGGGTCTTTGGCCATTGGTTTTACCCTGTGGGACCTGTGCAAGCGAAGTAAAAGAAAGGAGAATTAATGCAATAAAAAGAAAAGGGCTTTTCATTGTGCAAAGAAAAGAAATCTATGCGTGATGTCCTTGTCTTGTAGTGTTTTTCTGCATGAAGTTGATGAAAAATAGTTGCTTCATTGCTTTTTTCATTTTCTTCATTTTGATTAAATTTGATAGGACAGGAATTAATTCCTGTCCTATTATTGGATTTGCCATTAAGGTTTAAGAAAATAGTTTTTTTAGGTGCTTTTTTACTTGATCTTGAAAAATCTAAAATTCAATTTTATAACTCAAAACAGAGATAAGTGATGTTTGGTAATAGGTTTTCACTTTTCCACTTTGTGAATCATAAAACCGGCCATATATATTCTGCCTGTTCGTTGCATTCTGTATATCAAGTGCAAGAGTTTGTGTGGATTTCAATCGATTACGTTTTACACTCACTCTGGCATCGGCACGGAAATAAGCCGGATATTTTTCCGTGAAGGCTTGGCTGTCAATGTATACAGTTTCATTGTTATCATTCGTAAAATCTAGCAGATGAATAAAAATAATCTGTAGGCTGTTCAGCTAATCCCCATTTCTCCTTGCAAGGGTTCTCATGGATGTAATCCAGTTTTTGTTCCGCAATTCTTAAACTTAAAACTTCAATTGACCATGACCTCCTTTCCCAGAAATGATACTCCCGATCATTTTGAGTTGCCTTATATGGATTTAGAACTGACAAATTATTGTTCTTAAGATATGTTTTAAATTGATGAGCAGTATAACTTAACAATGTGAATTCAATGTTTGCTTGACTATAGTCTTCCTTCGAATGCCATAAAAGATGAATATGATTCGGCATTAAAACAAACCAGTTAATAGGTGCACGGTTGTTCTTGTGGAGCCAATTCAAAGAATCAATAATTATCAATTTTATTTCATCGGGTTCAAGTAAATGTTTCCATGAGTTGATTGTTGCTGTAAAGAAGAACATATATATATGAATTAATAATCAAATATAGGATATTGAAAGAAACTCAAATGATGATTATTTTAGCTTGGTTTGTTTGGAAGAAATTAATAGTTATATATATGTAGCAATAGCACATGATACCAAACTGAGTTGTTGGCGGGGACGCCAACCTTTTACATGTTATATATATGTAGCAATAGCACATGATGCCAAACGGAAAGGAAGGTCGGCGGGGACGCCAACCTTTTACATCGGAGGTGGAATTATCACATCATATCAAACTGAAAGAAGCACATGATACCAAACTGAAAGAAAAGTTGGCGGGGACGCCAACCTTGTACATGTTATATATATTTAGCAATAGCACATGATACCAACCGGAAAGGAAGGTCGGCGGGGACGCCAACCTTGTACAGTATTATGAGAGTCAATGTCAGAGGATGTCGCTACAACTCCAGTTTAGTCTGGGACTTCCCATTAGAAGAAGGAGAGGCTGGCAGGGCTTTGGATGATGTGTTCTCCGTAACCTTGGCTACCGGAAACTTGGTTACTACATTGCCAATAGAAGAGCGGCCTTTGATGATGAGTTCGCTGAAATGGATGACGGATTCCAGATTACGCAGTTTTGGTTTTGGTTTAAGCCTTACGGTAACAATGGGTGCTTCAATAGGATTTCCTATATTAAAGTAGAGCACCCGACTGCCTTCTGTCCCTTTTGTGAGGTCGTAATCTTTATCACGGGTAATGCCGCCAACATTGAAACGCTTTACCATGAGCGCACCTTTTGGTCCGTCCTGGTAAATCATATTATATATAATATGATCATTGTCCTTATTGAAGATCGCTAAATGAAGAATGTCTTTACCGATAAATACTTTTTCATCGATGCGGACTACTTTAAATTTACCATTAGCAGTAAAAGCAATCACATCATCAATATCTGAACAATCGCAAATGAATTCATCTTTTTTAAGTCCGTACCCAATAAATCCTTCAGCACGGTTCGCATATAATTTGGCATTATTGATAACTACACGGCTTGCAACGATGCTTTCAAACTCAGCAATTTTTGTTCTGCGCTCACGACCTTTGCTGTATTTCTTCAGCAAGTTTTTAAAATAATTAATGGAGTATTGTTTTATATTATCTAAATTCTCTTGTGTTTCCTTGATTTTTTCGGTCAAAGATTTTAAATGTTCATCTGCTTTGAAGGCATCGTATTTGGAAATGCGCTTGATTTTTATTTCTGTTAAACGCGTAACATCTTCATCAGTTATTTCGCGATTGAATTTCTTCTTATACGGCTTCAATCCTGAATGGATGGCTTCCATCACGGCTTCCCAGGTCTCGCAATTTTCAATATCGCGGTAAATTCTTTTCTCAATAAATATTTTTTCTAAAGAAGAAAAGTGCCAGTCTTCTTCCAACTCACTTAGTAGAATTTGCAATTCTCTGCGCAATAATTCCTGTGTATTGAGAGCTGATATACGTAATATTTCATTGACGCTGAGGAACTGCGGTTTACCATCCAGTATCACACAAGAGTTTGGTGAGATACTTACTTCGCAATCTGTTACAGCGTACAGTGCTTCAATAGATTTGTCAATGTCTTCACTGGAATCGGGATGTAAGTGAATAACAATTTCGACTTCTGCTGCTGTATTGTCTTCTACTTTCTTGATTTTAATTTTACCTTTTTCATTTGCAGCAAGGATGGAATCAATCAATGTAGTAGTATTGGTGCCATATGGAATTTCTGTGATCACCAATGTTTTGCGGTCGCGTTTTTCAATAACGGAACGCACCCTGATACGGCCACCACGTAAGCCATCATTGTATTTGCTGAAATCTGCAATGCCCCCAGTTGGAAAATCAGGGAGCAGGTTTACTTTTTTGCCGCGGAGAGAATCAATACTTGCCTCAATCAATTCACAAAAATTATGTGGTAATATTTTACAGGCAAGTCCTACTGCAATGCCTTCAACTCCGGAAGCAAGGAGAAGCGGGAACTTAACAGGAAGACTGACAGGTTCTTTATTGCGTCCATCATAAGAAGCCTGCCAAATGGTAGTCTTAGGATTGAAAACAACTTCCAAAGCAAATTTACTCAGACGTGCTTCAATGTATCGGGAGGCCGCTGCACCATCGCCGGTATATATATTACCCCAGTTACCCTGGCGATCAATAAGCAAATCTCTTTGACCAATTTGAACCAGTGCATCACCTATTGAAACATCGCCATGTGGGTGGTATTTCATCGTATGTCCGATGATGTTCGCTACTTTATTATAACGACCATCTTCTAACTCATACATTGCATGCAACACCCTGCGCTGAACAGGCTTTAAGCCATCATCCAGATAGGGGACTGCCCGCTCTAATATAACATAAGATGCATATTCAAGAAACCAGTTCTTATACATATCAGCAACCGGACCATGATGTTGCTGGTTGCTGCCAAATTCACTTCTGTTTTTTTCGTCCTGCATTAATTTCTTAGGAATAAGACTTTAAAATTTAAATTAATCAGATTTCCGCCAATTCTTTTTCTTCAACAACCACGGGTTCCAATTCTTCTTCGATACGCAAGTTCTCAATAATGAAATCCTGGCGTTCCGGTGTATTTTTACCCATGTAATTGCTCAGTAAATCATGTAGGGAACTTTCTCCGCTTAATGTAACGGGCTCTAAACGTATTTTTTTTCCAATAAATGCTTTGAATTCATCAGGTGAAATTTCGCCCAGCCCTTTGAACCGTGTGATCTCCGGTTTTACACCCAATTTTGCCATGGCTGCTTTCTTTTCTGTTTCACTGTAACAGTAAATAGTTTCTTTTTTATTCCTTACTCGAAACAATGGGGTTTGCAATATATATACATGGTTGTTGTTAACGACTTCAGGAAAAAACTGCAGGAAGAAAGTCAACATCAATAAACGAATGTGCATTCCATCTACATCAGCATCAGTTGCGATAACGATCCTGCTGTAACGTAAACCTTCAATGCCATCTTCAATATTTAATGCATTTTGCAATAAGTTGAACTCTTCGTTTTCATAAACAATCTTTTTTGTTAAGCCGAAACAATTAAGCGGTTTACCTTTCAAGCTAAATACAGCTTGTGTATTTACATCACGCGAAATAGTGATGGAGCCACTTGCAGAATCTCCTTCAGTAATAAACAATGTTGTTTGCAAACGATCAGGATTTTTCAGGTTGTCAAGATGAATCCTGCAGTCGCGTAATTTTTTGTTGTGCAGGTTGGCTTTTTTTGCACGTTCATTAGCCAGTTTTTTAATGCCTGCAATTTCCTTTCTTTCACGTTCACTCTGTTGAATTTTTTTCAGCCATCGATCTGCTGTTTCAGGATGTTTATGTAAGTAATTATCGAGGTTGGTGGAAACAAAATCATTGATCCAGTTTCGCAATGAAGGACCATTGGGAGAAGTAGTTTGTGAGCCAAGTTTTGTTTTTGTTTGTGATTCAAAAACAGGTTCCTGTATACGAATGCTGATGGCAGCAACAATAGAAGTACGAACATCGCTAGGGTCAAAATCCTTCTTGTAAAAATCACGTACCGTTTTCACAATGGCTTCCCTAAAAGCAGCCTGATGCGTTCCGCCTTGTGTTGTATGCTGGCCGTTTACAAAGGAATAATAATCTTCGCCATAGGAAGCAGTATGTGTAAAGGCAATCTCCATGTCCGGTCCTTTAAGATGGATGGCAGGATAGACAGGTTCATCACTCAAATTATTTTTCAATAAATCAAGTAAGCCATTTTCACTCATAAACGGTTGGCCGTTCAAATAAATGGTTAAGCCAACATTTAAGAATGTATATATGCGGACCATATTTTCCACATATTCCATTTTGTATTCGTAGTCGGTAAATATTTCTTCATCCGGAACAAACTGAATGAGTGTTCCGTTATTCAGATCAGTTGGTTGATTATTTTTTTGTGACTTCAAATTACCTTGTGAAAATTCTGCCCATGTTGTTTTTCCTTCTCGGATGGACTGAACCTTGAAACTGCCGGAGAGTGCATTTACTGCTTTTGTTCCAACGCCATTCAATCCTACCGATTTTTGAAAAGCAGAACTGTCATACTTACCACCTGTGTTAATTTTACTTACACATTCAATCACTTTCCCCAATGGAATGCCACGGCCATAATCACGGACCATAACTTTTCCATTCGCAATTTCTACTTCGATCTTTTTTCCATAACCCATTACGTACTCATCAATGGAGTTATCTATTACTTCTTTCAACAATACATAAATACCATCATCACGGTGTGCCCCATCGCCAAGCTTACCGATATACATGCCGGGACGAAGCCGGATATGCTCCCGCCAATCCAAACTCTGGATACTGTCTTCTGTATAACCATGTCCGGCAACGATTTTCTTAGCCATATGAATTTGCAAAATTAAGCAGTCAAAATTAGGCAATATCAGTCGCGCCAAAGGCATTGTAGCTGATAGTTTTTAACAGAAACTGTTATCTGGCCTCTGGTTTAGGCCAAGTTACTAGCAATAAAGTAGTAAGGGTGCCCGCCTGATTTGGTTAATAAATTATAGCACTGATGTTCAAAGTGAAAAAAATGAAATTCCACCTACATGTTAATATCGTTAATCAGCGCGACATGCTATCTTCGACTTTTCATATCTTTTACTGATTGTGATTTTCTTCATCCCCTTGGTTAATTGTTTATTTTGAATGAATAGTGCTGTATTATTACTGGGAACCAATATAGGCAACAGGAGTGAGGCATTACGTATTGCCAGTCAGTTAATAGTGAAAGATGCCGGCCCTATTGTCAGGAAGTCACCGATTTATGAAACAGCACCTTGGGGCAATACCGACCAGGCTCCCTTTTTAAACCAGGCAATGGAAATTGAAACGGAACTTTTTGCTGCTAAGTTGTTGAAAACGCTTTTACAAATTGAGAAAGAAATGGGGCGCCTGAGATTACAGAAATGGGAACCGCGGTTGATTGATATCGATATACTTTTTTATAATTCAGATATTATTAAAGAAGCAGATTTAACCATTCCGCACCCATTATTGCAGGAAAGGCGATTTGCATTGGTCCCTTTGGCTGAAATGATGCCTACCTTTATTCACCCCGTATTTAAAAGTTCTATTCATGACCTTCTTCGGCTTTGCATAGATCAGCAGCAGGTAAAATTATATATATAAACAATTGTAAGATTCTGTTAAGAACGCTTTCAGGCCATACCTGTATTTTCCTATTTTAGCCGGCTCATGAGTAGTCATATCCCTTATCGATTTATTGCCGTGGAAGGTAACATTGGCGCCGGAAAAACCTCACTGGCTTCCATTCTTTCAACCAGATACAATGCTTTGCTTGCATTGGAGGAATTTGCCGACAATACTTTTCTTCCTCAGTTTTATTTGCAGCCTGATCGTTACGCCTTTCCGCTGGAACTTTCTTTTCTTGCGGAACGCTATCAGCAGTTAAATTCGAAAATAAAGGAAGGAGAAGAGCAAAATACGATTTTAGTAAGCGATTACCTCTTTGAAAAATCTCTTTTGTTTGCACAAGTTAATTTAAGTGGTGATGAATTACTGTTATTCAACCGATTTTTTGATATGATGAAGCCAACGCTTGCAACACCTGACCTAATTATTTATCTTGATAAAACCACACCGGCATTGTCGCGCAATATCGTTAAACGCGGTCGTAATTTTGAAAAGGAAATAAGTGAAGCCTATTTGCAGCGGGTGAATAATGCTTATCACAAGCATTTGGAGTCAATCAGGGATATACCGGTTTTGTTTTTTGAGTCAGATGAGATGGATTTTATTAATGATCATGCACACCTGAAGTTTATCCTATCCCAACTGGAACATAAGCGCAGTACGGGTTTGCATAAAATGAAGTTGTAATCTTACCGGGATATTTACCTTTTTCTAACCGGCTTTGATTTTTTTTTGAGCTTAAAATATTTATTATTGCAGTAACTTATTGCATTTGTACACAAAAAACGATTTTAAGCCATTGGATTTGTTATTCGCCAATCTGATTATTCAACGCAAAACAAAAAAATGAAAAAACACTTCCTCCTTGTTATTTTCAGCATACTGCTATTTCAAACCAGCTTTGCGCAAAAAGCTACCAATTATGGATTACCAACCGGTAAAGAGTTTGACCGCTGGTCATTTGGTTTAACATTGGGGCTCAGTCACCTGTTAGGAGATTTGTTATCCGGCGATGAAGGTAACAACCGAATACTGGAGCAGGGAAACTTCAATCCTTCGTTTGGATTCCAGGTTAATCATCAGATCAGCCACAGTATTGGAATTAGAGGTAGAGGGTTATTTACTAAATTTTCCGGATTTGATAAGGATTACCTTAAAGCCGATGGCCAACCTGTGTTTTATCCCGGTAAGAATGATACTATCCTAACCGCTGAAAAATTTTCAACATCTGCAGCAGAAGGGACCATTGATTTAACTTACAACTTCGGAAATATCAGTTTTTTGAACAGGAATAAAAATTTTCATTTTGTTTTTACACTGGGAGTTGGTTTTGTTAATTACAATGCGCAGGTACATACTGATAGTATTAACTCGCGCCTCCTTCGTGAAACAGGAAGCCAGTCGCAGATTATGGTTCCCATTGGTCTTGGGTTCAAGTATAAAGTTAATAAAGTAGATATTGGGATGTCTATGGATTATCGCAGAACCTATGTAGATAACCTTGATGCTACTATTAAAACTTTTTCTGAAAATGATGATTACATCATGTTAAACTTTGGTGTAAATTATACAATTGGCAAAAAGAAAAAACCAATGGAGTGGATTAATCCATTGGAATTAGTGTATAATGATTTAGCAGATATGAAGGAGAAAATAGAAATCATTTCTGGTGACAAGGATAAAGACGGCGTAAGCGATTTGTTTGATAAAGATAACAGTACACCCGAGGGCTCCAAAGTATATGGAGATGGAACCACTGTTGATACAGATGGTGACGGTGTTCCTGACAGTAAAGATGGTGATCCTTTTACCATGAAAGGTGCTATCGTAGATGTCAACGGTATGGAAAATGATACCGATAAGGATGGCGTGAGTGATAGCCATGACCTTGAGCCGGATACAAAGCCTGGTTCTTTGGTCAATTTTCAGGGTGTTAGTATTCCTGTTAGTACCGATGATGGAAAAAACGGAATGAATGGCCGCGATGGAACAGGATTCCTTCCATCAATTTTCTTTGATATTGCATCAGCTAATATCAAACCTTTATACCATGATCGTTTATTGGTGATTGCAAAATTGATGAAAAATAATCCGGAACTTAAACTTAAAATAACAGGGAATACAGATATAACAGGTAGTGAGCCCATCAACACTAAATTGGGAAACAGAAGAGCAGAAAGCGTTAAGCAGCATTTTGTTGCTCAGTATGGAATTGATCCTTCTCGTATGACTACGGAAACCAAAGGAGAAAAAGATCCATTGGCTAGTAAACTTAATACGATGAACCGACGTGTTGATTTCAGTGTGGAGTAATTTTTTTTAAAAGCAGGGAAGTTGAATGTTTATTTTAGCAAACAGCTTACCTCGTTGGTATAGTCATTTACAAGTTGTGCAATTGATTTTATTATTTTTTTTCAATACCATTCTTGTAAGTGACAGTTATACCTCTGTGGTTTATTTAAATGGAAATAAATGAATTAATTTTAACGGAGAATTAAAAAGTATACTCAAATATATTCCCCGACTTACTCATGAAGTTCTTAATGTTGATACAAAGTACTGGTATCTGTGATTCATTGGCGACGATTTTTTGTTCATCAACACCCATCATATAATCCGTTATTCCGAACTCAGGATCAATGGTTGTTACGATTAAGTCGGCATCAATGGAATTGGCTTCTTTCACCACACTTTTATATTTATTGGAAGAAAAATCATTTTCCAAAACCTTAAAACTGATTTTATTATCGGAAAGGAAGCTGATGAAATACTGAAGGTTGTTGTCGATTTTCTTTTGAATGAATTCATCCTTGCTTTTTTCTTTGATCAGGTGCAACGTAGCATGAAACTGCCCGGATATGGCAGTCAGAAACGGCAACATTTGTTTCACTTCGCGGGAAAAATCAACAGGCACCAGCACATTTTTAATAGACCTGTATGGTTTATTCTGAACAACGATGTAAGGTGTTTTTGAATTGGTAATCACACGCATGGCTTTGCTTCCAACTATATGCTGAACGCCTTTAATGCCGTGCGTACCCATGATGATTAATGATGCTTCTATTTGGGAAGCTGTCTCGCCAATATGATCGAAAATGTTGCCGGTGATGACATTGCTTTGTAAAGTTGCGCCTTCGCTTTTATATTTATCAATAAGTTCGTTCAACCGGTTCAAAGCACTTGCAGCATCCTTATCGTTTTCTGTAACATGAAATAAAGTGATCTCATGCGGTATGCCTTTGGTAAGTCCAATCGCATATTTTAATGCATTTTCAGTGGTTGGTGTAAAATCAATAGGAACTAATATTTTCATAACTGGAAAGGTTGGTGTTTCAAGGCGCTAATTGTAAAATCAGCTGACATGATTTGATGATTCAAAACTAATTAAAAAAATAGTAGGGGGATTGAAAAATGGTAGGGTTGAATCAGTTCGGCGCATCGTCTAAAAAGGAACCCAAAAAGGCATAAAAAAAGCCTCCCTGGAATTCGGGGAGGCTTTTTAAAAGAAATGGATTATTTGCTTACAGTAAAGCGTTTGTTTACTTCTTTTCCGTCGATCTTCAACTTCAGAGTATAAATTCCGCTTTCAAGGTTGCTGATGTCAATTGTTTGTGCACTCATCTGCACATTAAAAGATTTAACAACTGCACCCAGTGTGTTGATCACATCAACTGAAGCCTGATCATACGGGCGATTGATGCGGATACTTAAAACATCTGTAGCAGGGTTTGGATAAATGTCAAACCATTTTGCATCGCCTTTTATATCGCTAACAGCAGCTGCTACACCTACATTAATATCATCTATACGAATTACACCGGGAACACTTCCTATTGGGTTAAATGCATGGAAACCGATAAAATAGGTTCCTGTTGTTGAAACAGTGAATGTACCATTTATATCACTCCAAGCACCAACAACACCTGTTCCTAATGCAATTGATTGTGTCATTGAAGAGACGTCATTTGTAGCTCCCACAAAAGCTTCTATTTTACCTTCATCGCTAAAAAGGTGCATCCAATATTCTAATGAATAATTGGTTCCGGCTTGCAGGTCAACACAGCGGGTAAATAGCCAATCATTTACATCAACACCGGCATTTGCAACACGAAGACAAAAATCTCCGGTATGTGCTACTACTGTAAATAGAGCGTTGGGAGCCAGGGCCCATGCTTCACCGTCAAGATTGGCATCATCGTTAATCCAGCCAGTTAAATCATCTGTTAATTCAAATCCCATAAACAATGGCGTTGTGTTGATAGCGATTGGTGCAAGATGTTCAGTAGAACCCATGGTAGAATCATTGGAAGGATTTCCATCAGAAACAACGGTTACCCAACCATCCAGCATGTAAGGTCCATTAGCAGATAAATCTGCAGTACCAGTAAACAAATAAGCAAGTGTATCCCCGGGATTTAGCGGACCTGCTATATTTTCAGTTGTTGCAGCTCCATTATTTACCTTGAAAGAAGCCTGGAAATTACTGATCGCCGATGCACCTGCATTTCTTATAAAAAGAACTACAGGTTCTGCATTTGTTAACCCACAAGCAGTAGGCGTTGTTTCAATTCCAATTGCAGCTCCATCAAGCGAAGCAGGCTCATATACTGTAATGTCATCAACCTGCCACCAGAAGTCCCAGTCACCCTGGTAATTAAATTTAAAAAGTACGTTAGCGTTCCCGGCAGCATAAGCTGTTACATCAATATCATTAATAGTTGGATTTGGGATTGATGTATTTACAGTGTAAATAGCATTCCAGGTGAGTCCGCTATCATTACTGATTGATAATTGTCCCTGTGCAGCTCCGAATTGTAAAAAGTAATCATAAAAGCTAATGTGCACTGACGCATTTCCACTGCAATTAATGATAGGTGTTATAAGGTCAGCGTCTGTAGTAGCTGTTGAATCGCCATAAAAGTCGTCATCAAGCATAGCAAATCCATTGGCAGATGTCGGCGATAAAAGGGTGTCGCCCAGGCCAAAGCTTGGGCCTTGTGGACCGAAAGCATAAGTCCAGATTTCGCCACTTACATTATTATCAACAATTGACCATGTTGTCGGTATTCCTAAGCCAAAATCTTCAGAGAATATTGAAGTGGTGCTTACCATTCCGTTTTTGTTTGCGAAATCATGCTTTAATGTCTGGCGCTGGGCAGTTGACTTGACATGATTTTTACTGCTTTTTGCAGCCGTCTGATCCTGAGCAGAAGCAGTGAAACCCACTCCTAATGCCATAATAATTAGGGTAATTTTTCTCATTCGATAGTTATAGTTTTAAGTGTTTATTTCAGTCGGCAAAGTAAAAAAAAATAACACCTCCTTTTACAGAAAGGAAAAAAATTACAAACGATTTAATGCCTAGGCGTCAATATTGTCAAAACAGCTGAAAAGTGTTTCAAAAAATTGCTGTTCAACATGGTCTTCTCCGGAAACGGAGAGCCAGTTTTTCTTCACTTTCGACAATACATTTACTTTGGTTTGATGCTCTGATATAGAGCTGATTTGAATCTGAAGGTCTACTTCCGGTTTAATCCAGGTCTTTTTTTGTTTGGCATTGATCACCCCACTGTTTTCATCATAATGTACCAATTCAAATCTTCTTTTTTCCAATGCTTTTAGACTTAACTGATAAACCTGATCAGGACTAAAGAAAAAGGAGAATGAATTCATAGTCGAGGATTTTAAGGGTGTTGACGATTGACGGTTTGTTGGGTAGTTGAATTGTCAGATTCAGCAGGTTTTGTTTTCCACCTTTGTATTGTTAGCAGTGAAATGATGGCAACAAAAAATAAAAAAACACAGATTAGTGAAGAGAATACAACTTTTTTCATGAATGGCGGTTGTTCAAAACTAACCCACTCAGGAAACCAAATTAAAGCATTGGCAGGTTACTTATCTACAATGCATTGTTAACTAAACTATTGGATATTCAAGCTTCAATTGATGGTCGAAGCAATGAAAAGTTTTGCGGTGGTAAGGACTGAGCCCATTGGTTAATATTGCATTGCGATGAAAAAGTGTAGCATAGGCCTTGTTCTTATTCCAACCGTAAACCGGAAATTTCTCATGCATTTGTTGCATTAAATCATCGCGATGTGTCTTAGCTAAAATAGATGCTGCTGCAATGTGCAGGTATTTGCTATCGCCTTTCACAACACAAACATGATTCACTCCCTTTAATGCTTTAAAACGATTACCATCAACTACCAATAATGTAGGCTTCTTGCGCAATGCAATAACGGCACGGTGCATTGCCAGAAAACTTGCATTAAGAATATTGATGGTATCAATCTCAAGATGATCTGCAAATGCAACGGACCATGCTAAAGCATCTTTTTCAATTTTTAACCTTAATTCATTTCGTTTTGATTCGCTCAAAACTTTAGAGTCGTTTAATTCATCATACCAGTCAAAATGTTTTTTTGGTCGGAGTATTACGGCCGCTGCTGCCACAGGCCCTGCGAGGCAACCACGACCGGCCTCATCAACGCCTGCTTCCGAATTGTTCCCGGGTTGAAAAAATCGTTCCAGCATACTTCGTATTGAAAGGGTAAAAATAGTGAATTGTGATTTTTTATTTATTGAATAATTGGTTTTCTTATTGCTTTGTTCATATTAAATTTTCGGCCAGATTTATTCGTTGATTACTTTCGTAGAAATGAACAACGAGTACCTGAAAGGCAGGGGCGCACAACTCCATACCGAAAACCGATTCCTCAAGCAATCTTATGTTGAAGAGCATGTGGAAGGATTGGACGAGCCTTTCCTTTCGAATGAGAAGACAGAATATTTAGTTGAGTATCCAAAAACAATTGTCAATAAGATTGACAGTCCGGATTTATCGTTGATGTATTCTCTCAATCCTTACCAGGGATGCGAGCATGGTTGCGCTTATTGCTATGCACGTAATGTTCATCAATACTGGGGCTTGAGTGCAGGATTGGATTTTGAAAGGAAAATAATTGTCAAACCCGATGCACCGAAATTGCTTGAGGAATTTTTACTGCATCCCAAATGGAAACCGTTACCCATTTCTCTCTCCGGTAATACAGATTGTTACCAACCTGCCGAACGCAAATTCAAGATTACAAGAAGCCTGCTTGAAGTTTTTTTGAAATGCAAACATCCCGTCAGCATCATTACCAAAAACAGCCTCATTTTACGCGACCTTGATATTTTACAAGAACTGGCTAAGCTAAGATTGGTTCATGTGATGATTTCCATCACAGGTTTGAATGAACAATTGCGATCGTTGATGGAGCCGCGTACCGCAACTTATGCCAATCGGTTAAACACTATCGAAACATTGAACAAAACAGGTATTCCTTGTGGTGTGATGAATGCTCCTATTATTCCCGGGTTAAATAGCGATGAAATTCCTGCAGTTATTAAAGCGGCGGCTGAGCATGGTGCGGTGTATGCAGGATTTACCATTGTGCGTTTGAATGGCGCCGTGTCAGAAATATTTCATGACTGGCTTTACACAAATTTCCCCGACCGTGCTGATAAAGTATGGCACCAGATACAGGCTTGCCATGGCGGACAAGTAAGTGATTCGAAGTTTGGAAGAAGGATGAAAGGAGCTGGGCCGGAAGCAGAAGCGATCACGCACTTATTTAAGTTGGCCGTTAAAAAATACATGCACAATCCACCAGCTTATGAATTAGATTGTTCTCTTTTTCAACGTCCTGAAAGAAATGGACAGCTGGCACTTTTTTAATGGCCGGATTTCTAAATTTAATGTGACTATGCTTTAAATGATATTTCCTTAAACATTGCACTCGTCCGGAATTTCACCACACCAAGCAATGAATTTTTTCTTGTCACCTTATACATACGTCCGTCAACCTCGTATTCATGAACAGCAGCCGGCAATCCATGTATTACAATTTTATAGTGAGCGTAAGTGGGTTCGTAGCTTCCTGAAATTGTCTGAAATATTTTTAAAACACCGCGTCGGTGTGTAACAACAAACTTCTTAAGATTAAATTGGCCGTTGCGATATCCATAGTAGTCACCGGCATCTTCATATAAATGACTTACCTGAAGTGATTTGGTATAATAAACGTGGAGGATGAGTTCTTCCACAGGAAATTCACCAACATACTGCATTTTTGGATAATGCGGAATCACACTTCCTTCTTTTATATATAAAGGCATTTTATCAATTGGGGCATCAGCTTCAAATTCTTTACCGCCATTTTCCTGCTCGTCATTCCAGAAGTTAAACCACTTTCCTTTAGGAAGGTAAATCAGTCTTGTTTCAGCACCGGGAAGATGCACCGGGCATACCATAATCCTATCGCCAAACATATACTGATCGGTTCTGTAAAGTGATTCCGTATCTTTTTGATCTGTCATTACCAACGGACGAACAACGGGAATACCATATTGCGTTAATTGCCAGAAGGAAGTATATATATAAGGCAACAACTGGTAACGCAGCTGAATAAATTTCTTCGCGATAAATTCATACTTCGCACCAAAGCTCCAGGGCTCTTGTGGTTCTGCACCGGGATCATTACCGGCTGAATGTGTTCTGCAGAAGGGATGAAATGCAGCCATCTGTAACCAGCGGACATACAACTCACCATCAGGGTTTCCGATAAAACCGCCAACATCACTGCCTGCGAAAGCCATCCCCGACATTCCCAGTCGCTGAATCTGCATATTGGCAAGCCACATGTGTTCCCAGGTGGCAATATTATCACCGGTCCAAACAGATGAATGACGTTGTGTACCTGAATAGCAACTGCGTGTGATAACAAACGGACGGTTGGGGTATAAAAATTTCTTCACCCCTTCAAATGTGGCACGTGTCATTTGTGCACCATATATATTATGTGCCTTACGATGACTGCAAGGTTGACCATCATAATTATGTCGAACGTCTTCAGGGAAAGTACCTATTTCAAAGACGGCAGGTTCATTCATATCATTCCAGATGCCGCGCACACCCTGACGAATCAATTCTTCGAACAATCCCGCCCACCATCTGCGTACATCAGGATTGGTATAATCAGGGAAGTTACATGCACCGGGCCAAACATCTCCTTCCATATTTTCCCCATCGGCACGTTTACAGAAATAATCATTCTTTAAACCCTCCTGGTAAACCCAATAATCCGGATCCACTTTAATACCAGGATCGATGATCACCACTGTTTTAAAACCTTTTTCTGCCAAATCGCCCAGTAGTTTAGTGGGCTTTGGAAACGTTTTCTTATTCCAGGTAAAACATCGGAAGCCTTCCATGTAATCAATGTCAAGATAAATAACATCGCATGGAATCTTTCTTTCACGAAACTCATTAGTAATATCCCGTACCTGTTTTTCAGGCGTATAACTCCATTTACACTGATGATAACCCAATGCCCACATGGGTGGCATCTCAGGGGTACCGGTAAGCCATGCATACTGTTCAGCAACAGTTAATAAATCAGGACCGTAGATGAAATAGTAATTCATCTCACCACCCCTTGCCCAGAAACTACTTACATCAAACTGTTCTTTTCCAAAATCGAAAATGGTGCGAAAGGTATTGTCGAAAAATATCCCATACCCGATATCGTGATGCAACCCCATGTAAAATGGGATGTTTTTATAAATAGGGTCCTCGTCCTTTTTAAAACCATAAGTATCGGCCCCGTAATTTTCAAATCTTTTTCCGCGCAGGTTTAGTTCGGTAGGCTTATCACCAAGGCCGAAAAAGGTCTCGCCATCCTGAATCTTTTTGCTGCAGTAATTGATTTTACCACCCTTTTTAATGTAGTGCTGCCAGTGAAATCCAAGTTCATCTTCATTGAGGATGGTATATTGACGGTCAAGAATGGTGACATGGAGGTTTTTCTTATTGATCTGAATGACGAGGTACTCTGTCATGATATCAAACTTCAGTCTGTCCTCGTAAACAGACAGGTTAACAGCCTTAGGCTGAAGTGATTCCACGATAGCATAGGAAAAATCTTTTTGAAACTTTCCATTTGGCGCATAACGGAACCGGATGATTTTATCAGAAAATAATTTTACCTCCAACCTTGTATTAATGGTATTGAAATAAAAGGTATGGCCGTCTTCCTGCTTCCAGTTTAATACTTCTGTCGGAAAAAACTTTTCCGAATACTTATCTTTTTTTATTTCCATAGAGAAACCCTGAGGGTTCAGGCTTGCAAAGATGCAGAAGAACGGTAAATATGACCCGTTTTAAGCATTTTTTTTTAAACCTGTTATTGTTGATGGACCCTGCTACGAAATAGGTGGCTCACTGTTACAGAAAGTCAATAATAAAAATAAATAAACTTGCTTCGACTTTATTCCACAATCATTTTCACCGACCCGCTAGTCCTCTCATCGGAAATCAGTTTTACAATATATATACCTTGAGATAGATTTCCTTTTTCAATTTGAATGGAATAATATTCAGGATTGATTGTTTTGATTTCCTTACCAAAAACATCATAAACAATAATTTGTGAATTGTTTAAATCTGTTTCCTCAGGAATAACAAGGGTTGTTGTTGCTGAAAATGGATTGGGATAAATTGTTAATTGATCATTTTTAGTTTCTTCCATCATCCTCGGGCAAAGATTAACTGTAACCGTTTTTGTTAAATAAGCAGATGATGCACAGCTGTTTTGTGACCTGACTCTTACAACTCCTGATGTTGCAACTGAACCAAATTTTATTCTGGCAGAAATCGTTCCTTGTCCATTTATGATAGAAGAACCGCTTAAGGTTGTCCAGTTATAAGCTGATGCATTGGTAACAGCAATGGTTGAAAATAAACCGGTATCGCCATCGCAAACAGAAGACTGGCCATTGATAATTGAAGGAACAGCAGGTTTTGCATTTATGGTTAAGTTTCTTTCTGCACTGCTGCCACAATTATTATTAGCTTTAACAAAGATTTGCCCTGAAACAAACGTTCCAAAATCCGCGGTAATGGAATTGGTCGTTGATACAGGAGCAATACTTCCGTTGATTGTAGCATTGGCAATATCAGTTCGCCAGGTATAATTCAAAGCAATATTGACAGGATTAATGTTATATATAATATTATTCTGATTACATAAACCTATTTTCTGCCCGGAGATCAGCCCCTGAATTGAAGGAGAGTTGTTGTTGATTTTCAAAAATCTATCAGAAATACTATTGCCCAGACAATTAACACTTCTTACACGAAGAGTGTCCCCTGTGAAACCGGAAGAAAAGGCGATTTTTATCATCGTATCAGGAGTAAGAACAGGAAAAGAGGAACCATTAATTGTGGCACCTGCAGGAGGTGTCCATAGATAATTGTCAGTGTGATTCACCTTGTTTAAATAATAAATCAAACTATCACCTAAGCATCCATTGTTCAGGCCAATAATGCTTCCCGGTGTGGGAGGTAAAGCATTTGTTGATGCGACGGGGTTACAAACAGTTGCACTTCCGCAACCATTACTTACAGCCAAACATACATTTCCTGCAGATGCATTTACACCGAATGATACAACTACTGAATCAGTACCTAGTCCTGAATTAATTGTTGCTCCTGGAGGAAATGACCAATTGTAGGAAATGCCATTTTGAGGAACAATTGCTTCAAACAAATTATTGGAAGAAGGCCTGCAAAAACCGCTGACTGAAGTTATTGCAGGAGTAGGTGATGCATTGCTTATTATTATGTCGGAACCGTTATCAGTTCCAATTGTTGATAGGTGATTACTTATGACTCTGACTCTGTATCCGTCACCGGGAATTGTATTCAGCGGAATTTTACAGTTAATAGTGCCAGGGTATCGTGAATAAAATTTTCTAATGGTAACGGGTGAAGAAAAACTGCCATTTTTATCACTTAACTGTGCAGTAAAACTATTTGCCGCAGTATATTCCCCCACACTCATAAAAGAAAGCGAAAAAGTACTCCCGGTGCATAGTTTACTGGCAACGGAATTTGTAGAAATTGCATTTGGTGAAATTTCTAATAGTTTTATGGGATATGGTAATTTGCCGGTTGTATCATTAAAGGTAAACATATTCATAAGTACATTGGTGCCCGGATCGTATTCGCACAGTGTATAATTAGATAAATAATCATTATTGTCCGACTAAATTAGGCATAAAAACTTAGAACCTACAGGCAGGGACAGTGATTTTGATTCGGTCAAATTTTGGGGTAGTTGGCATATGAAAACTTAAGCAATTAATAGTGGTGGCGGATGCGCCTTTTTCCAG
>JANOXC010000172.1:0-3539 GCA_031418215.1 Bacteroidota bacterium | reverse complement strand
TCCTCTATCAGATCATGAAAAACACGGAATACGTAAATCACTAAAATTAATATTTTTTCTTGCCATGAGACCCATCAGACAACTGGTGGGTTTTCTTTTGGAGAGGACTGAGGTGAGGTCCTTAAGCACCAATGGCAAGATTAAATATTATATCGCAAAGAACACCTAAAAAAAGAAAACCCACCAGTTGTCTGATGGGTCTCATGGCAAGAAAAAATATTAATTTTAGTGATTTACGTATTCCGTGTTTTTCATGATCTGATAGAGGAATTCGCGTGCCCGGAACAATTGGGCTTTTACAGTTCCTAATGGCAGGCTTAACTCAACTGCAATCTCTTCATAGGAAAGTTCCTGGTAATAACGCAGTTCAACCAGTTTACGATAACGTGGCTTTAATTTATCCACTACTTCTTTCATGGTCTCTTTACGTTGCTTTTTCATCAGGAAATCGTCAGGGCCCGGACCATCAGATTTTATTTCCAATTGAATTTCCTGACCATCTTCATTCTCAATGCCACGATCGATTGCTAAAAGCATCTTGCGTTTTTTGCGGATGAAGTCGATACAGTTATTGGTAGCAATCTTGAACAACCAGGTACTAAACGCATACTCCGGTGTATATTGTCTGATATTTTTAAATGCTTTTCCAAATGCTTCAATGGTTAAATCCTCTGCATCGTCGCGGTTATTCACCATCTTCAATAACATGTAATAAATAGAATCTTTATAGCGCGACATCAATTCGGCATAAGCTTTTTGCTCGCCTTCTTGTAGCGCTTTGCAAACCAACTTGTAATCCTTTACGGCTTTATCTGATAAATGCTGTATTGTTTCATCAATAACTAGTGGGTTTTGATCCATTGTGTTTTGTTTAGGTTGAGGAGATTTTGGGGTGTTTGACTTGGTGTTTTTTACCCTGTTTTTGGTTGAAGTTTGCATTATTTCCACGTTTTGGTTTTGATCACAAGATTGGAAGCGGACACCAACGGATACGTAAAAGCCATGATAATTTCAAAGAACGGCATCAGCCATATCAAATCGTTCTCTTTTAGTTTTTGCATGCCTTTTCCGAAAACTACCAGTTGTATCGTCAGCCTGATTGTGAACATTAATACGACAACAGCAGGGCTTTGTTTCAATAAGATTAAAATAATGGCCAATAAATAGAAGAATGTGAGACTACCAAAATAAGTTCCTAGGTAGAATTGATCAGCGCTCCTATAATACGCACCAGTACTCATATGACGCTTTTTTTGGAACAACCACATCGACCAACTGGTTTTTGGTATTGAATAGGTAAATGAATCGGGATTTATTTCAACGGCTGTATTGGTTGCTGAGGCTGTTTCATTTACAAATAAGTCGTCGTCTCCAGACATTAAGTGATAATGATTGGCAAACCCTTTATTGTTAAAGAACAGCGACTTGCGGTAAGCAAGGTTCCTTCCTACTCCCATATAAGCTTTTCCCTTCAATGCTCTGCTGAGGAAAAACATAGCATTATAAGCAGTATCAAACCGAATCCATTTATTCAATAATCCAGGTAATTTTTGATAGGCCCCATAACCAATCACCAAATCTTTGCCTGTTACAAAGTTTTGTGCCATGCTTCTTAGCCAATTGCGGGAAGCCGGTAAGCAGTCGGCATCAGTCAGCAACAGATATTCATGCGCAGCCCCCTTTATTCCCAGTGTTAAAGCCAGCTTCTTGCCATGTGGATATTTTTCCTGCTCTTTCAGGGTAACAATTTTTAAGTTAGGGAAGGCATCAGCCATTTCTTCCAGGTACTTCCCTGATTCATCCCAGGAGCAATCATTCACAACGATAACCTGAAATTCCGGGTAATCCTGGTTAATTACATCAGGAAGAAATGTGCGCAGATTCTTGGTCTCATTCCGAGCACAAATAATGATTGAAACAGGCGGTGTGGCACCATCCGGCACTTTGGCCTTCGTAAATCCCAGTTGGCTCAAATCAAACAGCAAGTAATAGCATTGTATCAGCGCAGCTAAACAAAACAATACCAATATCCCCTCCCCAATCAATTCAACATTCATAATATTTACTTCTGCACACAAAATTATCAGTCCGATGATGCTTACTTGAAGGTCGTACAATTAAATATCAACATGATTTATTTGATAAGTAAATTCTTTGATTAGCTAATTAGTAGAATAGCCAATAGGCCAATTGTTTGATTCAAAAACGGGATCTTTAGCTCTTTTTTTCATTGGCTAATTTTCAAATTGGCCTATTAATTAAGTAGTAGTTTTTTCGTTTGAAATGATTATTTTTCATTTGCTAATTTTCAAAATTGGCTAATTGGCTAATTAATTCACCCTATTTTCGCCAACCTATGAAATTCGACCTTTTAAAAACATCAGGTAAATCAAAAGCCAGAGCCGGGTTAATGAAAACAGATCATGGTAAAATTGAAACGCCCATATTTATGCCTGTTGGTACTGCAGGAACGGTAAAAGGGGTACATCAGCGGGAGTTAGAACTGGATGTGCAGGCACAAATCATTCTTGGCAATACTTATCACCTCTTTCTTCGTCCGGGAACGGGATTGCTGGAAAAGGCAGGCGGTTTGCATAAATTCATTGGATGGGATCAGCCGATACTTACTGACAGCGGCGGATTTCAGGTGTTTTCTTTGTCAGAAATCAGGAAGATCAAAGAAGAAGGTGTTACGTTTTCATCACATATTGATGGTTCTAAACATTTTTTTTCGCCTGAATATGCCATTGACATTCAAAGGAAAATTGGAGGCGACATTATCATGGCTTTTGATGAATGCACGCCTTATCCCTGCGAATATAAGTTAGCAAAAAAAAGCATGGAGCTTACGCATCGTTGGTTAAAGCGTTGCTGCGATCATTTTGACAGTGTGCCTCCATTGTATGAACATCAACAAACATTATTTCCAATTATACAAGGAAGTACTTATAAAGATTTACGTCAACAAAGTGCGGAATTTATTGTGAGTATGAACCGGGAAGGAAATGCCATCGGTGGACTTTCTGTTGGGGAGCCTGCCGAAGAAATGTATGAAATGACGGATCTCTTAACAAATATACTTCCCACAGATAAGCCACGTTATTTGATGGGCGTTGGTACGCCTGAAAATTTATTGATCTGTATTGGTCTAGGTATTGATATGTTTGACTGCGTTATGCCGACAAGAAATGCGCGTAATGGAATGTTGTTCACAAGCAATGGTATTATCAACATCAGAAATGAGAAATGGAAAGAAGATCTTTCGCCTATTGATGCTGAAAGTGATTGCTATGCATCAAAAAATTATTCAAAAGCCTATCTCCGTCACCTCGTTACATCAAAAGAAATGCTTGGTGCGCAAATCGCCTCTTTGCATAACCTTTCCTTCTATCTATGGTTGGTAAAAGAAGCCAGGAAAAATATCTTAAATGATACATTTGAAAGCTGGCAGAAAGTGATGCTGGAGAAAGTAAGCAGGAGGTTATAATATTACTCCTTGTCATTCTGAGCGTGAGCGAAGAATCTATAAATCCACCTGG
>JANOXC010000171.1:0-8492 GCA_031418215.1 Bacteroidota bacterium | reverse complement strand
TACCGGTGCTGCCCAGATGGACGGTGCTATTTTAGTGGTAGCGGCAACTGATGGACCGATGCCACAAACAAGAGAGCATATTCTTTTGGCTCGCCAGGTTGGTGTTCCTAAGATTGTTGTTTTTATGAATAAAGTTGACATGGTTGATGATCCTGAATTATTAGACCTTGTTGAAATGGAAATCCGTGAACTTTTAACGTTCTATCAATACGATGGCGATAACACTCCTGTTATCCGTGGTTCTGCCTTAGGTGGTTTGAATGCTGATGAGAAGTGGGTTCCAAAAATCAATGAATTGATGGAAGCAGTGGATACTTTTATTCCTATTCCTCCTCGTATGGTTGACCTTCCTTTCCTGATGCCGATTGAAGACGTGTTCTCAATCACCGGTCGTGGAACTGTTGCAACAGGTCGTATTGAGCGTGGCGTTATCAACTCTAACGATTCAGTAGAAATCATCGGAATGGCAGTAGAAAAGAAAACTTCAACTGTTACCGGAGTAGAGATGTTCCGCAAAATCCTTGACCGTGGTGAAGCCGGCGATAACGTTGGTTTATTATTAAGAGGTATTGAAAAGAATGATATCCGCAGGGGTATGGTGGTTGCGAAACCAGGTTCAATCACTCCACATACTGATTTCAAAGCTGAAATCTATGTATTGAAAAAAGAAGAAGGTGGACGTCACACTCCATTCCATAATAAATACCGTCCTCAGTTTTACATGAGAACAACTGATGTAACTGGTGAAATTGAATTACCTGAAGGTCGCGAAATGGTAATGCCTGGCGATAACGTATCGATTGTAGTTAAATTGATCGTTCCTGTTGCTATGGACAAAGGACTTCGTTTCGCTATCCGTGAAGGTGGTCGTACCGTAGGTGCCGGACAGGTGACTGAAATTATTAAGTAATTACGTAAGTTAGAAGAGTTAATTGAAGTGAATCCCGCCTCTGAAATATGGGGCGGGAACACTTGTTTAAAGGAATCAGTTTAAAGTTTAATGTTTAACGTTGAATGTTAAGGCGACTTTATTGATAACCTTAAACTATAAACCTTAAACCTTGAACCTAACAAACGGGTGTAGTTCAAGGGTAGAATAGCGGTCTCCAAAACCGTTGATGGGAGTTCGAATCTCTCCACCCGTGCAAAAGAGTATCGAGTGTGAGAAGATAGAGATCAGGTGTTCTGATAGCTATCGGGACTCTCCACCCGTGCTGATTGAAGAGTAAAATGTGATAAAATTCTTGATTTTCAGAATACATCACAAAATGGAATTTAATATTAAATATTTGATAGGATAACATTTGTTTATCGTCATCGGATAAAAAATAAAAAGAATATGAAACGGATAACAGAATATGTTCGCGAGTGTTACAATGAATTGATGCATAAAGTATCCTGGCCAACCTGGAATGAATTACAGGATAGTGCCATCGTTGTCCTCGTGGCAACCTTGATCTTCGGTTTCGTAGTGTTCCTTATTGACTTTGTCTTCCAGGGATCACTGAAAATGATTTATGACTTATTCGCTTAATAAAAATGGTCATGACAGAAACTGCAACTACATCTGCCAATAAGAAATGGTATGTTGTCCGAGCCATAAGTGGTAAGGAAAAAAAAGTGAAGCTATATATCGAGTCGGAAATTGCACACAATAAAATTGGGCATTACGTTTCCCAGGTGTTGATTCCTACGGAGAAATATTATCAGATTAAAGACGGAAAAAAAGTAAGCAAGGAAAGAAGTTATTTCCCTGGATATATATTAATTGAGGCAGAATTGTTTGGTGAGGTAGCACACATTATTGAAAGTGTAACCGGCGTGATTAGTTTCCTTGGTGCAAAAAAAGGAGAGAAACCGGTTCCATTGCGTCCATCAGAAGTAAACAGGATCCTTGGTAAAGTGGATGAATTAGCAGACTCAGAAGAGATCATCAATATCCCATTCTTTGCCGGTGAAACAGTGAAGGTTGTGGATGGTCCTTTCAACAGTTTTTCAGGAGTAATTGAAGAAGTGAATGAAGAGAAAAAGAAGCTGAAAGTGATGGTGAAGATATTTGGTCGTAAAACGCCTCTTGAGTTGAGTTATACGCAGGTGGAGAAAGAATAATTTGAATCCCGATAGCTATCGGGAGTGATAATTTGAAAATTTGAAAATGGGATCTGTTTTCATTTTTCAAATGAAAAAGAGAGAAGGATAAATAAATTAATTAAATCAAATTTGAAGAGATAATTTGAAGACCTTAGTGACAGTAAGGGAAATAGAACAGCAGCGCTTCCACGCTAATTTTATTTCATTTTCTAATTAACGAATTTTCAAATTTTCTATCATCATCCGAAGCTAAAGCGGAGGATTAAAATTCAAAAAAAAATGGCAAAAGAGATATTTACATTTATAAAATTACAAGTTAAAGGCGGAGCAGCAAATCCTGCACCTCCAATTGGACCTGCATTGGGTGCAAAAGGCGTGAACATTATGGAGTTCTGTAAGCAGTTCAACGGCCGTACACAGGATCAGGCAGGAAAAATTCTGCCGGTTATTATTACCGTTTACACTGATAAATCATTTGAATTTGTAATCAAGCAACCACCAGCTGCAATACAATTGCTGGAAGCTGCAAAAATTCAAAAAGGATCAGCTGAATCCAACCGTAAAAAAATGGGTAAGGTGACCTGGGATGATGTGCGCAAAATTGCAGAAGTAAAAATGCCTGACTTAAATTGTTTCACCATTGAATCAGCCATGAAGATGATTGCAGGAACTGCAAGAAGCATGGGCCTGAACGTGGAAGGAACACCACCCTGGAAGAATTAGTATCAAGTATAGCTTATCAAGTATCAAGACTTGTGATATATATAATCTAACATCTTGATACTTGATACTAAAATCTATTATCTATTTAAACAATTAGGAGCAGAGGTCAATACGGGATTACTCAAGTGCTGCTTCCAACGGCCTTGACCCCTGCGCTATCACTAATCAAAATCAAATCAAAATGGCAAAAATCACAAAGAACCAAAAAGTAGATTATGCTAAGGTTGACGCCGACAAAACGTATTCATTAACCGATGCCACTAAACTTGTGAAAGAAATTACTTTTACGAAGTTTGATGCATCAGTGGATTTGAATATACGTTTAGGTGTTGATCCACGTAAAGCAAATCAAATGGTACGTGGAATGGTTACCTTACCACATGGTACCGGTAAAACGGTGCGTGTACTGGTGCTTTGCTCCCCTGACAAAGAGCAGGAAGCAAAAGAAGCCGGTGCTGACTTCGTTGGCTTAGATGAATTTATTCAAAAGATTGAAGGCGGATGGACAGATGTTGACATCATCATCACCATGCCCTCAGTAATGGCCAAAGTAGGTAAGCTGGGTAAAATACTCGGACCACGTAACCTCATGCCGAATCCTAAAACAGGAACGGTAACAAATGACATCGGCAAAGCTGTGAAAGATGTAAAAGGTGGAAAAATCGACTTTAAAGTTGACAAAACCGGAATCATTCACACTTCCGTTGGTAGAGTATCATTCGATGCAAAAAAGATTTATGATAATGCACATGAAGTATTGGCTGCAATTCAGAAATTGAAGCCGTCTTCAGCAAAAGGAACGTACATGAGAAGTGTTACGATCAGCAGTACCATGAGTCCGGGCATTCGTGTTGATACAAAATCAATAGCCGGGTAATTCACAATTTAATCTTGTAAAAGAATCATGACCCGAGACGAAAAAAATCAAATTATTGACTCCCTTGTCGCTACGCTGTCAACATACAGTAGTTTCTATATTACCGACATCGAAGCATTGAACTCTGAGAAATCATCGAAGTTGCGCAGATTATGTTTTAATAAAAATGTGCAGATTAAGGTGGCAAAAAACTCGCTGATAGAAAAAGCACTCGGAAAGATGGAAGGAGACTTTACGCAAATGCTTCCCACGCTTAAAGGATCTTCCGCTATTATGACTGCTGAAATTCCAAATGTGCCTGCAAAGGTGATTAAGGAGTTTCGTAAAACCAGCGATAGGCCGATATTAAAGAGTGCTTATATTGATTCTTCTGTATTTGTTGGCGACAACCTGCTGGATTCACTGGTAGCGTTGAAATCGAAAGAAGAATTGGTGGGCGATCTTATTGGCTTATTACAATCACCTGCACAAAATGTTATTTCTGCGCTTCAATCAGGCGGAGGAAAAATTGCAGGTATTCTTAAAACTTTGGAAGAGCGCGGTGATAAAGCAGCGTAATTCCCAATCAAACAAAATCTAAAAATTAACAATTCAAAAACTTAAATAAAATGGCAGATATTAAATCATTGGGTGAATCATTAGTGAACCTCACCGTAAAAGAAGTACAAGAACTTGCAACTTACTTAAAAGATACTTATGGTATTGAGCCGGCAGCTGCTGCTCCTGTTATGATGGCAGGTGGTGGTGGTGGTGCTCCTGCAGCTGAAGAGAAAACTACATTTGATGTAATTCTTAAAGCCAGCGGTGCAAACAAATTAGCCGTTGTTAAATTGGTGAAAGACTTAACAGGACTTGGCTTGAAAGAAGCTAAAGATCTTGTTGACGGAGCTCCAAAGCCGGTAAAAGAAGGTGTTTCTAAAGAAGAAGCAAACCAGTTAATGGGACAATTAAAAGACGCTGGTGCTGAAGTGGAAATCAAGTAATTCTTTTTTTAGAATTGATAAAAGTCCTGCCGGTTAACCGTGCAGGACTTTTCTTTTTAGGACGAAATTCGTCCCTTCAGAGTCTCCCCTTTTTGGGGACACTGAAGTTACAGAAGTTTAAACATCAAATTAAACGAATGTTGTTATTTAATAAGGGTTATATATGACGATGGTGTTGCCGAAGTTTGTAAATTTATGGCATACTAAATATGAAAAATAATATATATATATGCGTTTTGGGTATGGTGTTAATCACCCTGCCCAAAACGTATGCTCAGTTAGGATCAATCGGGAGCTTTAGTTTTGAAGTACGATGTTTGTATGCAGATGCCATTACTCAAAAACTATATATAGCCGCACAACCGCCATCGTTTTACGACGGCAAACCAACTTTTGGATTGGCATATTATGATTTTGTAACTGGAACAGGGGATACCATGTCAACGGCTGTTTTCAGGCTCGCTGATATGTATTCAATTACCCGTGCCGACAGCTTCCTGTATTTTGGTGGGGGTTTCGATACATTGGGGGGTAATACCATCCGTTCATATATTAAATATGACGGACAAAACTGGAAATTCAAAGACCCTGGTTATATTCTGAATAATCCAATGGGAGGAGGTATGAATGCCTTGTATTATGATGGTGACAGCATTTTATATATGGGTGCCGATTCAAAAAAGTTTCTCAGCCCTATTCCTAACACCATCATAGGAAGAAATATTAAAACCGCATCATGGGTTTATTTGCCGGCATTGGACAATTCGTCAAACTTCTATTTTGTAAGCACAATATGTCAATACCAGGGGGATTTATATGTGTGCGGGCAATTTAAACTACCCGGCAACCAGGGCTATGGCATTGCGCGGTTAGTGAATAACAACTGGCAGAAGTTAGGAGCGGGGATTCCATCGCCCGATGTATTTGAGGATATGATAGAATACAACGGTCAGTTAATAGCTGCAGGCGGTGTTTCTTATGTAATGGTATGGAACGGGGTTCAATGGCTTAATGCTATGGCATTGCCAGCTGTGGGGCCTTTTTTTGCAAGGGTATATGATTTAGAAGTGTACGGCGGGGTGCTGTATGCTGCAGGCGTGTTTACCTTACCTGATGGCTCACGCAATATTGCCAAATGGGATGGCAACAATTGGGTGGGCATTGGTTTAACTTCCTTTAGCGGTCCTTTAGGTGGATTTGTAAACAGTATTCAGATTTACAACAATACTTTATATATGGGTGGGTACTTTGATTCCATCAACGGACAGCCGTTTTTATGCCTGGCAAAGATTGATAATTTAGTGGGGGTTGAGGAGTTGGCAGCACCAATAGATAATTTACAATCGTATCCCAATCCCGTGCAGGATAAATTGACTATTGTCTGTCCGGTAGGCTGGGAAAATCAACAGGTCAACATTTCCATTTATAATACTGCCGGTCAAAAAATGTACAATGTAAAAACAAAGATTATAAATGGCAAAGCAAACTTCACCCACATGTTAAATATTAATCCGGGAATGTATGTTGTTGTGTTGCAAAATGAAAAGGTGTGGGCTAGAACGGTTATGGTAAAACAATAACAGGGGAATGGAGGAACATTTAACTAGAACACACTAGCAATTCTTCAGAGTCCCATGCAGGAGACTATGTAGATTACGTCTTCGGATATATCAATTGGGATAAAAAAAGGGCAGAACCATTAGTTGCTTTTTAATACAACAGAATGATTCCGCCCTAAACAACCACTATAAAAAAAACTATTTATTATTTATCGAGCATCACCACTAAGTACTTGGAAGTGCTCCAGAACTTTTCAGGGTCAGTAATCACAATATCCTTTACCACTTCCTTTTCATCACGCTCCAGTTTATATGAATCCGATGGATGATTCGTCAGCAACTGTGCATCTTTTCCATTTAATGCAATCGTACCTGTCTGTGTCATATCAATGGTAGTAAATGCTGCTGCATTAAAATCCTGTTTCAAATGTTTGGCTTTGCCCAAACCTAGAAAACCACCTTCTTTAATAATCACCTGTTTTCCCTCCAGCTCCTTGCTAGTACCTGTAGTATAATAAGCTTTGTGCATTGCTGAAGTCTGCGTATTAATGACCATTGTCTTCGCATTTACGTCCATCTTTAAGGTATCAACGGTTGTGTTTAAAGAAGCAACAGTTGAATTAAGTGCCAGCAATTGCTGGTTGAGTTGTTCCAGTTCCGTGTTTTTCAAAGCCAATTGTTCATTTAGATTGGCAATCATTTTGTCGAACCGTGCCACTTTAATCCTTGAATTCTTTAATTGTTTGGTGAGTTGCGCCATTTTATCCCGATTCTCTTCCATTAATTGATTGATGGACTGGATGGAAGAATTGATTCTTTCCTTGCTTTGGGATTTTAACTCACGATCTTCTGTGCTTTTTGCTATCAGGTTTTGTTTTAACTCCACTTCCCTCAGGTTTTCTTCAATTTCATTAAAACTTTGAATAAAGGAGGTGATGGTGGAGTCCTTGTAATGGGTTTCATAAGCCAAGGCTTGTTTCTCAAATGTCAGTTTTGCTACCTGCGATTTGTAATCAGTGCATCCAAATACCAGGACACAGGCTGATAAAATGATTCCTATTTTTTTCATTGTTTTGGGGTTTTAAATTGTGTAACTAAATTTTAATCTTCTCGGTTTATAAACGACCTTAGTCCGGTAAAATTGTGCGTCTGCCTACAAATATAATTTATTCACCTATAAAAATAAGCTTTTCGCCAAATATTTTATGAACAAGTAGAGAACATCGGCTTCTAAATCAGCTTTTTAGGAGAAAATGTTATTTTTAATCACCTTTTAAAGACGAAATTTCCCTTTTCTGAGAAAAAAGAACCCGGTTTTATTAAAATTCTGGAGTGTGGTGTAAGTAGTTGGAAATTATTTTACACACTATCTTGTTAATCTCGAAAGGATTTGTACTTTTGCCCTCCCGATTTTTGGGGTATAGTATAGATATAGTAATAAACCATAAAAAATAAAGAATGCCAACTATTCAGCAGTTAGTTCGCAAGGGGCGCTCCAAACTGGTCGACAAAAGCAAGTCGCCGGCGCTTATGTCTTGCCCCCAGCGCAGGGGTGTTTGTACACGTGTGTACACCACCACACCAAAGAAGCCCAACTCGGCGATGCGTAAAGTAGCGAGGGTAAGGCTTACTAACAAATTTGAGGTTACTGCCTACATTCCCGGTGAAGGACATAACCTTCAGGAACACTCTATTGTAATGATACGTGGTGGCAGGGTAAAGGATCTTCCAGGTGTTCGTTACCACATTATCCGTGGAACGCTGGATACTTCAGGTGTTGATGGTCGTAACCAACGCCGTTCAAAATACGGAACTAAGAAACCTAAAGCAGGCGCTGTTGCAGCAAAAGCAAAAAAATAATTTTAAAAAGAAAATATTAGATACTCCGAGTCATGAGGAAATCAAAACCAAAGAAAAGAATACTTCTCCCTGATCCTAAATTTAACGATCCGCTGGTAACACGTTTCGTTAATTGCATGATGTACTCTGGGAAAAAAGGAACGAGTTATGAGTTGTTTTATGACGCCATTGAGAAAGTGGAAAATAAAACAAAAGAAAATGGATTGGAGACATGGAAAACAGCTTTAAACAATGTAATGCCTGCTGTAGAAGTAAAAAGCAGAAGAGTAGGTGGAGCAACATTCCAGATTCCTTCTGAGGTTCGTCCGGATAGAAAGGTTGCTGTTGGAATGAAGTGTATGATATTATATGCCCGTAAACGCAATGAAAAAAGCATGGCTGACCGTTTAGCCGGTGAAA
>JANOXC010000170.1:0-10108 GCA_031418215.1 Bacteroidota bacterium | reverse complement strand
CAAATCCGCTTTACTTAATATTGTAAAATTAAGTCAGTAAATGATAAGTTCATATTAATAACAAAATTGTTGCATTAGAAACTTGATCCGAAGTTTATTTAATTTAAGGTTTTTGAGAAGATGCTATATAACGCAATGTATGTCACACTTTTGGAATCTATTTAATAATCCATTCCGATTCAATTAATCTACTGCAAAAATAAGATTATTTCAATGGATATAAGCGGATATTTATTGTAATTATTTCATTAACCAAAAAAAAATGCCCCGCTTTCACGGCGCATTGCACTCAAAAATCAACAACAACATTCTTTGAATTATAGTTCTATACAAAAAAGTAATACGATTCTTAATACTATTTCATTACCAGATCTTTGCTCTCATATTATCTGAACGATACATCTTATCACCATCTTTAACATTAAATGCCTTGTAAAATGAAGGCATATTGGAAGGTGCATTTACTGCGCGAAACATTCCGGGCGAATGAACATCTGTCTTTACCATTTTACGCAGATATTCATCTTTGTAATTGGTTTTCCATACCTGGGCAAAAGCAAGAAAGAATCGTTGTTCAGATGTCAATCCGTCAATCACTTCCTGTTTTTTATCTTTTTGTGATAACATGTAAGCGTTGTATGCAACATTTAACCCGCCCAGATCTGCTATATTTTCTCCTAATGTAAGTTCGCCATTTACTATAACGCCGGGTAATGCTTCATATTTATTAAATTGTTCGATGAGTAATTTTGCACTGGCATCAAATTTTTTTCTGTCTTCATCACTCCACCAATTGTTTAAGTTTCCATTACCATCGTATTTGGATCCCTGATCATCAAAACCATGCGTTATCTCATGGCCTATCACTGCACCAATGGCTCCATAGTTCATTGCATCATCAGCGTCAGCACTAAAGAACGGCGGTTGCATAATAGCGGCAGGAAAAACGATTTCATTTAGTGTTGGGTCATAATAAGCATTAACAGTATGCGGTTGCATTTGCCATTCAGTCTTATCAACGGGTTTGCCTAATTTGGATGTCATATCATTAAAATCAAATTCAGAACAACGCATTACATTCTCTACATAACTATCACGCTTTATTTCCAATTTAGTATAATCTTTCCATTTGTCAGGATAGCCGAGTTTGGTGTTGAACTTACTTAATTTTTCGAGTGCTTTTACTTTCGTTGCAGCACTCATCCAGTCAAGTTGTTCAATTCGTTGACGGTAAACAGCCAAAAGATTTTTCACCATTGTATTCACACGCTCTTTTGATTCCGGTGAAAAATACCGCTGCACATACACTTGTCCGATGATCTGTCCCATATTTGCATCAGCATTATCCACAACATCCCGCCAGCGTGGTTTCATTTCAGTTTGTCCGTTTAGAATATTGTTGTAGAAATAGAAATCTTCTTTTACAAAGGCGCTGTTCAGCAAACCGGCTTCAGTGGTAAGCAAATGCCATGACAAATAAGTTTTCCATTCTGTCAATGGAACCTCTTTTACCATTTGATCAAAACGTTTTACAAATTCCGGCTGACGTACAATAAGATCATTAACATTCTCCAATCCAATGTTTTTTAGATAAGAATTCCAGTTTGCAGATGGTGAAAGTGTCTTTAATTCAGCCATTGACATTCTGTTGTAATTTTTCTCCTGGTCACGCAATTCAACACGGGGCTTACTGGCTTTTGCAAGCGCTGTTTCCATTTTCATTACTATGCTTGCAAGTTGCTCGGGGTTTGATTCGCCTTTCAATTTGAACATCCGTGTTATATGCTGAACATATTCTTCACGTATCTTCTTTGAACGATCGTCATCCTTAATATAATAATCGCGATCGGGAAGATGTGTTCCGCCTTGCCCGAGGTAGCAGATGTTTTCATCGCTTTTCTTCAAATTTCGATGGACGTAAAAGTTAAATCCTGTATTGATGCCTTGTTGTTGTAAATAGCCAATTACACTCATTAAATCATCCCCATTTTCAATTGCTTCAATCAATTCGAATAAAGGAAGCAGTGGCTTAATGCCCCGTTGTTCAATGGCTATGGTGTCCATTGCTGTCAGATAGAAATCACGCATTTTTTGCATGGCTGTTCCCTTTTCCGCTGATTTGTTTTGAGCGGCCTCATCGAATAACGCATTCAGCTTTTTAGTATTTTCTAAAATAAGTTCGCTAAAGCTTCCCCAACGGGCCTCTTCGGGTGGTACCGGGTTGTTCTTTAGCCAGGTACCATTAGCATACTGGTAAATGTCATTTGCAGGACTAACAGATTTATCAATGGCAGCCAGATCAAGCCCAGACTTGCTGCTGTTGCGTTCAGCTGGCGTAAATGCGGCGATGCCGAAAATTGCAATACTGGTCAATAAAATTTTAAATGTCATTTTTGTTGAAATTTGAGAGCGCAAAAGAACTATTTTATGAGGGAATATCCAATTCTTTTAGACTTATTGCCATTTCAATATGATTAAACGTTGTTATTGAATGAATATTTATTTTGTCGTGCCAAAAAGTGTTTTTGTCGAATGAGCCGCCAGAATGGGCGATAAGTCTGTTTCTGCGTTTAATTTTAATTTATATTTCGATTGTGAATTGTTGCAATAAATACCAAGTACTTTTTGCGATACCAACTGTTCATCTCTATTAATCGGAGAAAAAATCGTTAAGTTTGACTAGTAGATTTGTATATAGGAAAGTGAATCAGCATGATTGAAAAAGTTTTGACATTGTTTAACAAACGGGTTCCAGGCATTCGAAACAGGAATATTGTACTTCATTCGCTTTTTTGGTTTGTATGGCTGTTAAGAAGTTTTTATGATATATATGCACCCTGGGGCATACATGGTGCATTGATTTATGTGGGTGTTGTTTTCATGACTCAGCTTCCACTGGTTTATTTTCATCTTTATTTTCTTGTACCGAAATTATTAATTAGAAAAAGGTATGCTTTATATATATTAATTACAGCAGGAAGTGTAATTGCTTATTCTTATATTAATTATTATTTACTAGGCCATATACATGAAATCTGGCTTCCCGATTCGATGCGGTTATTCATCGGCAGATTGAAACCTACGTATGATATTCTTGAAGGGCTGATTGTAATATTGTTGACGTATGCATTAAAATACACATTGATTGCGTTCGTTACACAAAATGAATTATTGAAATTGCAACATGAAAAATTGCAACTTGAACTGAATGCATTAAAGTCACAGGTTAACCCGCATTTTTTATTTAATACCTTGAACAATTTGTATTCATTGACATTAAAAAATTCTGAGAAGTCTTCAGAAGTAGTTTTAAAGCTTTCCGACATTATGCGATATGTCTTATACCAATCTGATGAATTTAAAGTGCCTGTGCAGAAAGAGCTCGATTTTATCCAAAATTATGTCGAATTGCAACGCATCCGTTATAACGAGAACTACAAGATCAACTTGAACTTTAAAGGTAATGTTAATGGTCAGATGGTGGCTCCGCTTTTATTAATTGATTTTATTGAAAATGCATTCAAACATGGTTTGGATAAGCGGTTTAATGATGGATTTGTGAACATTGAAATTAAGCTTGAAGAGGAGGAATTAAATTTCAGCATTGTTAATTCAAAAGGACATGCAGATGACGGATCCTTATTGCAACATAAGAACGGAATAGGTCTTGTAAATATTAAACGGAGGCTTGCGTTAATGTATCCGGGAAATTTCGATTTATATATTAATGATAAAGAGGAAGATTTTGAAGTAACCCTAAAACTTAAACTACAGTGAAAAAACTCAATTGTATTATTGTAGATGATGAACCGCTTGCACAGGAAGTGCTTGAACGGCATATTGCCTCAATCAATGAATTAGTCCTGGTAAAAAAATGCAGTAATGCATTGGAAGCGTTTGAGGTTTTGCATACGGAGCCTGTTGATTTAATGTTTTTAGATATCACAATGCCTGTTATTTCTGGTATCGATTTCTTGAAATCTTTAAGAAAGTCCCCGTCGGTCATTATAACTTCAGCTTATCCGGATTATGCAGTGCAAGGATATGAGCTGGATGTAATTGATTACCTAGTTAAACCGGTTTCCATGGAGCGATTTATGAAAGCAGTGAATAAGGTAATGGAACGATTTAATACTTTCCCTGCATCGGTTGCTGAATCGCCTGCCAGAGTAGATTATATGTTTGTTAAAAGCGATCAGAAATTAATAAAAATAAAATTTGCAGATATTGAATATATAGAAGGAATGAAAGATTATGTAAAAATTTATACCAAGGAAAAGATGATCGTGACTTTGCATACCATGAAGTTTTTTGAAGCCGGCCTGCCCAAGGATTTTTTACGTATCCACAAATCATATATCATTAACCTCGATGGCATAAAATCAATAGCAGGAAATGAAGTAGAGATACGTGCAATTAAATTACCTATTGGCAGCAGCTACAAAGATAATCTAATGAAGGTGGTTCAGTAGGAATGCAGAATTAAGAATGTAGAATTCAGAATGGAGTTATTTCTTTAAAGGAGTTAGGCCTCCAACAATGGAATTCAAATGCGTAATAAAATTCAATTCTGAATTAACTTGTTTTTTTAAAATTGATTCTAAATGTCTCGAATTATTTATTTTAATTCTGAATTCTGCATTCTGAATTCTGCATTCTGAATTCTGCATTCTTAATTAACTACTTTCTCCCAAAATCAGCTGGAATTTCTCCCCAATGTTCGGTATCCCATTTTAAAATAGGAGTGAAGTAACTGTTTTTATGTAACCAGCTTTCTGCACGTTTAATTAAATCAAATAACTCTGCATTCCGTTTGGTCAGTCCTAACTTAGTATTTGCTTTTTTGTTTTTCACCCAGCTTATTGCCGTTCGTGAATCCGTATATAATGTAAGATTGCTATTTTGTTTTTTCAAAAAAGCCAATGCATGAACAATAGCTAAAAATTCACCAATGTTATTTGTTCCGTCGAAATAGGGGCCTTTATGAAAGAGCAGGTCACCTGATTTTAAATCTACACCGCGGTATTCCATCATGCCTGGATTTCCGCTGCAGGCAGCATCCACAGCAATAGCATTGTCGATTGGTTTGTGATCAGTGAAAGATTTTTTAGGAGTGAGGGTTGTCTCTGGTTTTTTGTTTTTCCTGATATATAATCCACTGTTGCTGCTGAAGGCTTTAACGGCTTCATCGTAATTTTCAAAAGACTTGTATTTAGGATCAGGAAAACCTTCTACACTTCGACGGCAATCGTCCCATTTTTCAAAAATGCCGGATTCACGCCCCTGCCAAACTACATAAAATTTTTGTTTTGCCACGAAGCTAAATTAACGTATTAGGCAATGTGATTATTCATTAATAACCCATCAATTAATTCCTGGGTTATCAATGAAGGTGTTAAATTTTGATTTTATCCTTTTTTTGTGAGGGAACAGGAACTGCAACTAAATGTTCTGCGTGATTCACGGCATTAAATAAAAATGCAGGTAAAATCATTTGCTGAGTCATACTTATTTTATCAAGATCGTTTAAATGCAATAGCATCTCATCATATTTATCCTGCCCGTGATGTTTGATGATATGCGCTTTCTTGTCGCTTCGCATCATATAATGCAGCATACCTACGGGGTCAGCTTCAGGATGAAATTGTGTGCCGATAATCTCATCGGAAAAACGAATGGCCATTACTGCGCGCTCAAAATTAACATGCGGACGTTCTTTCTCAATTGCAAGTATCGTTGCACCGATCTTTCTAATTCTTATCAAGTCAGGTTGTATGACTTGCCAATCTCTGCTGTCAACTGCAAAAAAGGGATCTGAAAGATTTTTAAACAATGGTTCATTTAATCCTTCCACTGTTTTGTGAATAGGAAAGATTCCAAATGCCGTTGAATTTCGTTTGCAAACTTCAGCAACCTCTAAATGTCTGCATAATAACTGAAATGAATGGCAAATAAAATAGGCATGTTTCTTTTCGGCTTCATGCAATTTGTTAAACGTCAATAACCGTTCAATCCAATTAAAATATTTTTTCTCCCATCGCGCACCGGGCTCTTCTAAGGGGCTACCCGGCCCACCGGTAGAAATATATATATCATAATCCATATCAGGCACATCGTGTCTGAATCGTACATCAAAAACCTTGAAACTCATTGTCTGATGTGGCATGAGTGGAAAATCATGCAACAACTGCTGTATACAACGCATACCTTCATTAGGCTCGTTGTTGTATAAATCAAGTATTGCTACACGAATGTGTTGCATTTCTATTCCCACCCTTAATTCAGGATTAATGTTGTTTAAATGCATTTTTACTATATAATGCCTGAATTTGTTTCACTAATCATGTAATCAACCACTGCTTTCAAGTCGTTAGTCTCTTTATAAACAGCTAATTGGCGATCGGCACCTGTTCCATTTTCCAACATGGTATGAATGTATTTTAATTCACTGCGACTGCCTAAATCATCTACTACATCATCAACAAATTCAAGCAGCTCATAAATCAGGTCTTTGGTTGAAACTTCTTCTTCCTTACCAAAGTCAATCAGCTTGCCGTCAATTCCATAACGTGCAGCACGCCATTTGTTTTCATTGATCAACGCACGGCTATAATTCCGGAAACTTAGATTCGATTGCATGAGTTTATAAATCTTTGCCGTTACAGCTTGCATTAACGCGGCTAATGCAATCGTTTCGTCAATTCGCATTGGCACGTCGCAGATGCGGTATTCAATGGTTTCAAAAAACGGGTGCAAACGTAAATCCCACCATATTTTCTTACCATTATCAATACAATTGGTTTTGATCAAAAGATCAATATAACTATCGTATTCAGCTACACTTGAGAAATGTTCCGGGATGCCTGTTCTGGGGAATTTATCAAAAACTTTTGTTCTATAGGCTTTAAAACCGGTATTGCGACCCAGCCAAAATGGGGAATTAGCACTTAAAGCAAAAATATGAGGTAGGAAATAGCGAGCCTGGTTCATAACAGCCAGTCCAACTTCACGGTTTGGGATTCCCACGTGAACATGTAAGCCGAAAATCAGGTTACCGCGAGCAGTATCCTGCAATTCTGCTACAATCTGATGGTAACGAGGATGGTCGGTTATTGCCTGATCCTGCCAACGGGAGAAAGGATGGGTTCCGGCTGCTGCAAATTTCAATCCTTGCTTCGCTGCGATTTCAGAAATCACCTTACGGAGGTAAGTCACTTCCTTACGGGCTTCTGAAACATCCTGGCAAATGTTGGTTCCAACCTCCACCACACTTTGGTGCATTTCGGCCTTAACCTGTTCCTTTAATATGGTTTTTCCGCCCTCCACTATCTCATGCATATGAGAACGTAATTCCCTGGTCTCAGGGTCAATTATCTGGAATTCTTCTTCAATTCCTAAAGTGAATAAATTCATAGGGAAATTAAATAAGGGGCAAAGATAATTATTTGATCAATACCTCCCATATGGCTTGCAGGACTACTGGTAATGAATGAAATAGAAGTCGAAATAATATATATTAACTACAGGGTTTTAGTAATTTTTAATTCAATTAATAAGTGTATCGCTATAGCTGTCATTTCAGAAAATCACATCCTTTGAAGCAAGATGATTTTTTATGAAAGGAATAAAATTGAACACAATACAGTGATTTTAGGGTACTAATTAGTTCAACTAATAAATTATAGGTTTGCAATGTGAAATCAATCTTTCTTTCGAACAAATTACTCTTAATAGCCGTCTTTATTGCCGGGTGTATACTTAGGCTGATTTGGATTGAAGATATGGAGTGGAAAGATGATGAGAAAGTAATGTATGAACTGGCTCACAATGTTGCATCGGCCGGGCAGTTTCCGGAATTAGGTATGATGAGCGGCGGTGGAATTGTGAATCCCGGATTGAGTGTTGGTGTCTTTTCTTTTATTGCACTTTTTACAGATAATCCGATTTCAATGGCACGGGCTGTCCAACTTGCCAATATACTCGCCATCCTGTTTTTCCTGCTCTTTATATATATGAAGGTTCCTGTTAATGAAAAGGAAATATGGTTTTGGGGAATGGCTTTGGCATCCATCAGTCCTTTAGCTGTGTTGTTTTCGCGTAAGATATGGGCACAAGACTTATTGCCTTTCTTTTGTTTTTTCCTGATTTTAGGAAATGCAAACAGACAAAAGAAATGGGGTGCCTTTTTGTGGGGCTTTGCAGGCGCCCTTATTGGGCAAATTCATATGAGTGGGTTCTTTCTTGCGGCGGGAATGATCATTTTTACATTGCTGCATGATCGCTGTAACCGTCAACGCTTTCATTGGTTTTTTTTCATTGCTGGTAGTATTGCAGGAAGTATTTCGATGTTGCCCTGGTTAAAGCATATTTTACAAAGTGAGCAGCATTCATCCCTGATGCTTAATCACATTCTTGAATTAAAATTTTTCTGGTATTGGTTATTGGATGCTCATGGTTTAAATATTATCTATTCTCTTGGTGATAATTTTTGGGAATATGTTGAGGGACCTGTAATAAACGGCAATTCGTTTTATTTAATTGCAGCATTGCACTTGTTCCTGATCATTGTTGGACTAATAACACTTTGGTGGTTGATTAAATTTTGCTTGCAACTGTATGCTGAAATTAGAGCAAGGAATTTTGTGAGATACCATTTGGAAAACATAAGCATGTTGCGATTTTATTTGTATGGTATTCTTATAGGTCTTGGTATATTGTTGACATGCAGCGGTACAGAAATATTTGCTCATTACCTAATCTGCACGTTTCCTTTTTCCTATATTTTTCTTCTGAAAATTCATTTTCAACAAAAGAAATTACTTGCCGGAATAATCATCGCGCAGTTGTTGATAACGGTTTCATTTTTATTTTATATTCACCAACACAACGGCGCACTTCGCGGAGATTACAAAAGAACCTATCATTCGCAAATAGAGTATAATTTGACGAATTGAGTCGGTGTTTTTACATTGCAAGTGATTTCAAGAACTTTCACTTTAAGTTGCTGTTTTGTTATGGCAAATTAAGAAAACAAGTTACATCACCTAACATTTTCGTGATGGGAATTTATAGAATGATGAATTCTTACGTCCCTACGGGACTTTTATTTTTAGTTCGATGATATTAACGGTATCATGTCCCTACGGGACTATATGTGCCATTCGCCATTTTGATATTGATCTCGATAGCAAAAATGCTTCTACTTGTGTAATTTGTTTAATGAGGGAAACCCTATGATTTCCCTATAGGATTTTTATTTTTAGTTCGATTATGTCAGCGGTATCCTTCCCTAAAGGACAAATTAGATTAATAGAATAGAAGAAAGTCGGGTGCATACTCGATAAAGAAATCCCGTAGGGATATAATATTGATAACATCATGTGACCAAAAAGTTAAAGTCCCGTAGGGACGCAATGGTTTTTCATGCTGTAAACCAAAACAATTTGACAAATTAGCAATTAATAATTTATGGAGTAAAAGTTCGCATTATTGGTAATCAGTTGTCTTTATTGAATTTTCCTTTGAGTCTCTTTTTTAAAGAATCCTGAATAGATTGGAAGTATGCAAGCAACAAAAAAAATTAAAAGCCAATAGAATGCCGCTGTTTTTGGATCTGTATAAAAATACTTCGTCATGATATTGTTAAGGTTGAAATTATAATTCCTGTATGCCGGAATCAGTAAATCGGTGAGTGTGTTTGGATAATCCGCATTAACAGAATATTGTAATGTGCATTTGTCAAGCCATACATAGAAGAGCCCCATTAAAGAAAGCAAGGTTATCATCAATCCTTTAATGCCTTTCAATTCCAAATCATTTGCATAGTAATACAACAGCAAAACAGTAATTGGCACAAAATGCCTTGGACCGAAACACCATCCACCATACCAAACACGGTAGGAACTAAAAAGTAAATAGCTGCAAACAAATAAAGGAAAGACGAAATTCTTGGTAGTTGTAGAAGGTGATTTGACGAACTCCTTTATCATCAGCCAAACAATAATTATAAGTACAGGAGCATGAAAGAAGAGTCCGCGATAAAATCCAAATAATAGTTTCCACATGGCTTCCGGGATAGGCAATGCAAATCCGATAAAGGTATTCGGAT
>JANOXC010000169.1:0-15529 GCA_031418215.1 Bacteroidota bacterium | reverse complement strand
ACCCATTTTTACACTTGTTAGCAACAACTTCGGAGGCGTTAATGTGCTGGTAGCGCCTTCTATTCAAGGCAACAGTACTCCGTTTTTATACGACCACAACGGCAGTTATGAATTATTGGTTGGTTCAGAAAGCGGACATATTTATTACTACACCAACATTGATGGCAACCTAGCAGGTACATTCACTTTGGTTGATTCAATATTTGAGAATATATATGAACCCGACAGGGTAAGCATTAACCGGTTCGATATTGACAATGATTCAAAAGCAGACCTGGCAACAGGTAATTTTGCCGGAGGAATTCGGTTTTATACGCATTACAATGCTGCAGGAGTTAATTTACAGAATGTTGAAGTCGATAATGTTATCCAAGTGTTCCCAAACCCCGCAGGCGATTTTATTCATCTTACCTTGTTAAAAAAAGAACTGAAAACTAAATTCATCAATACAGAAATTATTGATGTAATGGGCAGAATTTTACATAGCGGTACATTTGATGATTCAAGTAATATGTTGATCCCTGTTTCCTCATTAGCCAAAGGTTATTATTTCATTCGCATAAATATAAATGGTGTTGTATATGTTAAATCTATTGTAAAAGAATGAGAAATCATATTCGACTATTGCTTATTATCGGTTTTGCATTTACTATTTTTTCAGTTGTATGTCATGCGCAAAATGTTTTCACACTTGACAATACTATTTTAGTAACACAAAACGGAGACACACTTTCCAAGGCATGGTCAGGAGGGCTTGATTGCCCAATGTATTCTACCATCGATTTAAACAATGACGGCGTTAAAGATCTTTTTATTTTTGACCATAAGACGAACCGTGTAACCACCTTTATTAATACAAACCAGGCTAACATTGTAAGTTATTTATATTCCCCCCAATATGAAAATTTATTTCCGGCTATGCATGACTGGGCATTATTGTATGACTATGATTGCGATGGCTATGAAGACATCTTTACCCATGGGAATGGCGGCATAAAAGTCTTTCATAATAATAAAGTGTTTCCACTGCAGTTTACACTTATCACAAGCCAGATCAACAGCTATTTTAATTTAGGCGGCCCCAACCCTTTCCTTACAAATGTATATGTAAACTCGGTAAGCGTTCCTGCATTTATTGATATGGACAATGATGGCGACATGGACATTTTAAATTTAGCCAATGGCGGAAATTATTTTGAATACCACAAGAACTACGCTATGGATTCGACAGGGTTATGCGGAGGATTTTTGTTTTACAATATCAGGCGTTGCTGGGGGTATTTTATTTTCGGCGGAATAAATAATCACGCCATATTACCACCTATTACTTTTAGTGCTGATTGCCCTCCATTTTCAGCTACGTCGCCACGTAATGGGACCAACACGAATGATATCAACAGTGTATTGCATGGAGGAGTAGGTTTTGCATGTTCTATTGATATGGAGGGGGATGGAGATAAAGACTTTCTTATGAGCAGTGATTATGGCACCAACCTGGTATATATAGAAAACGGCGGAAATCAGGATTCAGCATATGCCATTGCTCAGGACACCTTGTTCCCTTCCTACAACACAGGCGTAATCATGAACAGCATGCCTGCCCCTTTCATTCTTGATGTGAATAATGATGGTAAAAAAGATCTTTTGGTTTCCAATTTTAATCTTGATCAATCAACAGGCGGCGGAGGCGAAAATTATTTTCACTCTCTTTACTATCAAAATGTTGCAACATTACCTAATGATCATCAATTTCAATTTATCAAGAATACATTTCTATCTGAAGAAATGATTGATGTGGGAACAGGCGCACATCCCGCTTTTTTTGACGTTGATGGTGATGGCTTGAAAGACTTGCTTATTGCAAGTGATTATTTTTATTACAACCCTCTTAAAAAAACAGCACAAATCAGTTATTACCGTAATACAGGAACCTCGCTCAATCCTAAGTATGATTTAATCACAAAAGATTTCAGTGGAATTTCAACCTATGATTTTTTAGGAATTTATCCAACCTTTGGAGATATAGATGGTGATGGCGACGAAGACATGATTCTTGGAAACACCAATGCATCACTAACATATTTTAAAAACATTGGCGGAGCAGGTCCGGCCAACTTTGTATTAGATTCACTTAACTACCAAAACATCAGCGTGGGCGCTAACGGACAGCAAAGCACGCCTCAACTAATAGATCTGGATCATGATGGATTACTGGATCTGGTAATTGGACGAAGGAGCGGCACACTTTACTATTATCACAATACCGGGACTACAACAAATCCCCTATTTACGTTTGTAACAAATAATTTAGGCGGCGTTACTGTTTATGACCCGATACAAAATGTAGGCTATAGTACTCCTTTGTTTTACGACAGTGCCGGCACCACTCAGCTATTGGTTGGTTGCCATAATGGTATGCTATATCATTATATAAATATTGATGGCAATTTAGGTGGCTCCTTTACTTTAACGGATACAAATTACCGTGATATTTATGAACCGGCAAATGCTGCTCCAGCAATGAATGACTTAAACGGCGATGGGATATTTGATCTGGTAATCGGCAATCTCGCCGGAGGTGTTCGTTGTTACAAGCAATCGATTACAGCTTCAATTAGCCAAATAAATGCCATTGACCCGGGATTCACTTTTTATCCCAACCCTGCAGCACAACAATTGACAATTGAATTCAATGAATCAACTCCTTTTAGCAGCCGAGAAATTTATATATATAATGTGGTTGGTGAAAATGTACTACATCTTTCAACCAGGGCTAAGCATCTGGATATTTCACTTGACAGAATACCAACAGGTTCTTACATTATATCAGTAAATCATAAAGGCAATATCCTGTCACAAAAATTTTTAAAAAAATAAAGTATGATCAAGTTGGCGCGTTACACACCTATTATAATTATACTTTGCATCGTAGGTACTTTTATAACGTGCAAGAAAGACAAATGCCCATCTGGAACCGGCGGAAACCTGACATTAAAATTGAAAACCATGCATCACAGCAATTATATTAAAGGATGTATCGTTAAAATTAAATTTGGCACACAGGATTTCCCGGGAGAATCAGCTGCCTTTGACCTCACTCAACAAGCCGGCACAAATGATTCTATAGTAATTGTTACCGGGTTAAAATGTGGTGATTATTACATTTACGCTACGGGCGCTGACAGCACTTTAACATCCACTGATAAAACGGTGAAAGGCGGCATACCATATTCCACAACTAGTAATGACGGAGTTGTTGAACTCATCTTACCAGTTACCGAATCACATTGATGATGAAATATTACTATATTCTCTTTCTTTCTTTCTGTGTTCTTTTCAGCGTAGGTTGCTTAAAGGATAAATATGATCCATTACGTTCAGAATACCCGCCTGAAGTAGATCAGATTATCACCACACGTTGCACACAAAGCGGATGTCATAATGAGAAAAGTAAAGACGGTGCGGCAGGACTTGATTTGAGCACCTGGGATAAAATGTTTAATGGTGGTTCTACAGGAGCTGCTGTTATTCCTTACAGTTCACGTTTTAGCACTTTATTATATTTTGTGAATACCGATTCTTCAGACGGCTTGGTGGGTACTCCTACTATGCCGTTAAATGAAGCTCCATTAACAAAAAGTCAGTATCACTTGTTACGTAATTGGATTGCTTCAGGAGCACCTGATAAAAATGGCGTTGTGATGTTCAGTGATAATCCTGATCGCAAAAAAATATATATATCCAACCAGGGTTGCGACAATGTTGCCATTCTGGATGCCGGGCTTAAAGTAATTATGCGTTATATTGATGTAGGCACCATTGCCGGAGCAAGCCCTCCTGAAACTCCACATAGCATAAAAGTAACGCCTGACAACAAATACCTTGTTGTTATTTTTTCAGGAATCAACGAAGGATATATGCAGGTTTTTGATACGAAAACTGATTCGTTGGTTAAAAATATTGCCATTGGATTAGGTTCGTGGAACACGTTTACAATTAGCAGTGACTCCAGGTATGCCTATGCTGCTGATTTTGACAATGGCCTTGTAGTATTTGTTGACCTTGTTGCCGGTATTACAACAACTTCTTTTACACTAAACACCAGTTTGCATGGAGTGGCGCTGAACAGTACTGATGACACTTTATATATTGGCCAAAATTCATCAAGCGGACTGTTTAAGATTCCTATAAATGACAGAAGCAATTTCGATTATTTTGATTTGAATGATGTACAACCTGCACCGGGTAATTTAAAACCACATGAAATAGATTTTTCTCCTGACGGGTCAAAATATTTTGTAACCTGTGAAGGTTCGGGTGCCAATCAGGTTCGTGTATATAATGCTCATAATGATCAACTCATCCATGTATTCAATGTGGGCACTAAGCCGGTGGAGATGTCAACATCGGCAAGCCGAAATTTATTATTTGTTACTTGCATGGAAGATCATTACTTCCCATTTACAACAGGTTCGGTGCGTGTAATTGACATTGCCACATTAACTGAAACGCATGTAATTGAAGTCGGCTGGCAACCACATGATCTTGTAGTAGATGATGATGAAGACCTCGTTTATGTAGCCAATCGGAATTATGATGGTCTTGGTCCTGCACCACATCATGCTTCAGCATGCAATGGATTGAAAAACGGTTATCTTTCTGCCATTGATATGAATACCATGAAATTAAGCAGTAAGGTGAAAGCAGAACTTTCAGTTGATCCTTATTCCCTTACCATCAAGCATTAACAAATTAAGTTGTTAGTTGTTCATATTGTAATGGCCATCAAGAAATTTTCTTTGATGAAGATTTATAAAAAAATGTCATTTCTTTTTTTGAATAATTAATAATGGCAGAGAGCTGATTTAAAATATCACCCCCTAAAACACCATCAATCGGTTTTTCATTGATCATGGCATAACTGCTGTTTACGTTTACCAGATCCAGTAAAACGAGTTCAATGTCTTTCAAAACAATTGCTCCCATCTGAAATTTCTTTACCGGTACTATGTGGCTTTGTAATTTATGCGCTCCTATTCCACTGGTATGACCATCATTTTTTTTAAAATTTCTTTCCTTCATAAACCGGTCAATCCTGTTGCTATCAAGCACTGTTTGTGAAGCACCGGTGTCAAGCACCAAATTGGCAATACGATTATTAATTTTTATTTTAACAATCAAGTGAATTCCGTGCGGAGGGATTTCTATGGTTTTAAGCGATAGTATTTCTTTAATTACTGGCATATCAGGAATTATATATAGTATGCCAAAAATAGGTGTCCTCCGTAACATCGAACGTGGTAAAATCAACTTTTAGAAAATTATATTACATTTACAACATAAAAAACTATTATAATGACTGCAAGCATAAAAACATTTGCCCTACTTTTAGTTATAATTATTCATGGATTTAACCTGCATGCTCAAAACCAATCGCAGTCAGCCGCACAAATTGAAAAAGGAAAATCAGACGCTGCAGGTCGCGCTTCAAATAACGGTGGCGTTTTAAGAGCAACAACAGCTTTTTATTCTGAAGATTTTGCAGGCGGGGTTCCTGCAGGATGGACCATTATTGACTCTATCAGCCCGTCGAATGGGGAAATTTGGCTATGGTCCGATACCATTGTGCCATTTGTTATATATAATGGTGTTGATTCATTCAGCACCAATGGAACTACTGCCGCCAATGGTTACATGATTTACGATAGTGATGGGTATGGAAATAATACAACACTAGAAAATACCAGTCTTAGGTCTCCTCCCATCAGTTGTGCCGCGCAATCATCAGTACATCTGGGGTTCAATCACTATTATCGTGATTTTATCAACAGTGTGGCGACTGTTTATGTTGGCACTGACACCGTAAACTGGTTTCCGGTTAGAACTTTCAATGCAACCACTACGAATCCGGAAGGAGTAGATATTGACATTTCATCGATTGCAGCGAATCATGATTCTGTCTATTTACTTTTTCAATATACCGGTAGTTGGGGATGGTACTGGATGCTTGATGATATTCAACTCGCAGACGCTGCTACAATTGGCATCAATGAAAATACAGATTATCAGATTATGCCGTTATATCCAAACCCCTCAACAGGAAGGGTAACTTATACGCCAACAACTTCAGCGAAACAAACACTCACTATATATAATGTTAGCGGGCAATTGGTTTATGAAAATACTTTTGAAAATAGTTTAAATAAAAATCTTGACTTAAGTAAATTTGAAAAAGGCATTTATACCGTGCGAGTTGTTACAAATGAAAGCAGTAATGTGCAACGGCTTATACTGATAGATTAGGTTTTATATACAAAGAATTTATCCTTCCCAACCCTCACTTTTTCGCTAAAGCTTCGAAGTGTAAAACCCCATTCATTTAGTTTTTGTCTTACCCTGCCCACCCCTCTCTATCTAAACTCCGATACTGAATTGCCTCAGCAAGATGTTCTGTTCTGATATCATAGCTATCAGCAAGATCAGCAACGGTGCGTGAAACTTTTAAAATTCTGTCAAAGGTCCGCGCTGATAGTCCTAGCCTGTCCATTGCTATTTTCAATAGTTGTTGACCTTCATCAGAAATTTTACAGATAGCACGCAGTTGTTTACTACTCATTTGTGCATTGCAATAAACATCGGGTGAATCAACATAACGTTCTTCTTGTATATTGCGTGCTTTAATTACCCGTTCGCGGATGTCAACACTTTTTTCTGACAATCTTTCTTTTGTTAATTCATTGAATGAAACAGGTGTGACTTCTACATGCAAGTCAATGCGATCTAATAACGGCCCTGAAATTTTATTTAAATATTTCTGTACGATGCCCGGTGCGCATACACATTCTTTTTCCGGGTGATTATAGTAGCCACACGGACACCCATGCGTTGCCTTTTTACCGATTGGACACTAGCGTAGCTAACTTGTATGTTTCTCAATGTATTAGGACCCCGGTAACACTCGGCGACAAAATCAGAAAGAGAAGACTTGAATTGAAAATGCTGCAAAAAGATGTTGCACAAATGATTGGTGTAAATGAGGATTCAGTTACGTTTTGGGAGAATAACAGGGTATTGCCAAAGATCCAACACATGCCGAAAATCATCGCCTTTTTGTGCTTTTACCCTTTTGAAATCGACCGCAACTCATTGCAAGGTAAAATAAAGTGCTATCGAAACTTAAATGGAATTACACATCGCAATTTTGCCGAAATGTTTAAAATCCATGAAACCACATCAGCCAGTTGGGAAAAAGGCACGATGCCTCTTTCTTTTAAACTTAAGCGAATTGGCTATTATTCTACCTTAAAACAAATTAACCAACTGCTTTGGAATTTATCAATAATCGCAAATGGAATTGCTTTATCTTCTGCTTACATAGCCAACACTCACCATGGTCAATTTCTGTAAATTCCTATTCTATACTGTTTTTTTAACTTTATTCACAATATCATGACATCTTGAAAAAGAAATCAGTTATTGTACAAGACTAACATAAAATTTATTTAAATTTACATACCAACCTAAAACCAATTTTAGCTTATGAATGCAAAAAATCTCTTAGTGACATTATTTGCTTTGGTAACTACAATCTCTAATGCACAAATCAACCCTTTTGTTTATTACACTTTTGAAGGTGTCGCAACAGGCCAACAATGGAATTCTTGGACTGGTACTACTCCGGAATGTACTGCATCTTGTATTCCTTGTCCAATAACTCCACCTGGAACTTTACCTAATACTTCCCTAATTGGGGAAGTTGGCCACTACGCTTTGCTTACAACATCAAATGGTCAGCTACGCAACAATAGTGTTATTTTAAATAATATTAATGGTTATAGTTTTGAAACACTGATTAGGTTTGATCAAGGTACAGGAATACAACGGAGGGCAACACTTTTTTCATTAACGACATCTGCGGGAACATATTTAAACTTTTATTTTGACTTTGACTTAACAGGAGGAGGGTCATCAATTGAGTTTATAACTGATTTAGATGGTAACAATGGTCAACAAGCTGATAATTTTTCAATTGAATTAAATGGTATTGATAGAAAATCCATGCAATATTATATGGACAACGATTGGCATCATATTGCTTTTAGTTATAATCCCATTACGGGAGAAAAAAAAGTATGGGTTGATGGTGTCTGCCCTGTTGAATTTACTTCATTTGCAATTAATATTGGTGCTATTACCTCATCTCCACCATGTACTTTATTTGTTAATGCTGCTGCGTCTAATGATAGAATAGTTGGTGGGATTGATGAGATTGCATATTACGACAATGTGATTTCAAATGAGGAAATTGCCCAGCATTACTTGGATTTTAGCGGTATTCATTCACATTACACTTATCAATTAACTGAACCGCCATCATACAATATTAGTTTAAGCAGTGATGTTGATCCCAATGAATTTCCTTTTGGACACGCCATTGGTGGTGGGGAATTGAGCTCAGCAAACGTTTCTCATTCAGCAATAGAACAATTACATTCATATAGTTTACCACGGTTTAAGCCTGGCAATTTATTACATAAAAACATGAATCTGGTTCGCTCAAAATTGATTGGTGATAATAGTTCTACAATCCTGGCAACAAAATTGCAAACCAGTTTGGATGTTCAAATTGAATTAGCGTCCAATTGGAATTATTATTTCAATCTAGCTGAAAATATTTCTGTCGAGTGGAATGAAATAAATCAGTCGAATACACATCCAAACAAATGGATGAGTTGGGTTGATCAGAATTATATCGGGTTAGCGCAAAATTTTCAGTATGCTGCCTTTACAAACAGACGACAAATCAGACCAAGTGATTATTATCCTGTTGGTTCAAGCCCCTACCCAACAAATTTTCGTAATTCTTTGTTAAGATATAATGGATTTGACGGAGCACCATTTAATTACCCAAAACAGGATGTTTATTTTGTCAATAACAATAATTTTTCATTTTGCAATCTAAATGGGACCGAAATTGCAGATCAGAATAATGGAGTAAAATTTTGGGTTCCTTCTTCGATTATCGCAAATTATGTGGACGATGGAAATACAACAAAACTATATCTTAACCCTGTGCTTAACCGATTAAATTCAATCGGGAAGAAACTTTCTTTTATCGCAGAAAATAATGAGGCTTCACCTACATACAATATTGACGATGACACAGATGTCGATTTTATCCCTGAAGTATTTGAAGATAAACCAATGGAAGTTGCCTGTTCTACATCTGTAGGGCATGTTTGTAGCACTTTGGAATGGAAACAATATATAGGAGACAGAAAAATTTTTGTGGACAATGATTCCTATAGAAATGTAATAATTAATGGAGACCCATTGCTTAATGAATGTAATTTTTTAAACTATGCAGTAGATGGAGGGCCTGTTGATCGATATTATTGGCCTAAGCTAAGGGAAACACAGTTATTTAATACCTCAGGAACAAATGGTATTTTTAAGAATGCCTATTCAACTATGGATTTTTATCCGATAACGCCTTCGAGATGGAAAGTTCAGAATGTTAATCTGACCGTTAATGATATTGGGCAAGTGCCGCGCGGATGGCGATGGGTAGCAAGGTCACGAAATGTTGAGATTTCTGCAGGTGATAAATTAATGGCACCTTATGTAGGAGCAGGATGGTATCCAGATGAAGAAAGAAATTTTCGGCCAGGCCAGTGGTTAGGACTTATGAAATGTTTGGGATTGACTGGAGTTGATTTTTATCATGCATATTATGATTATGGCAGTGGAGAACCCAAAGGTTACATCTGGCAAGTTGCTCCTCCTTCTTATGCACAAGCTATTTTAAGCAGAATTGATCATATAATTGTTTATGGGAATGTTTTGCCAGGTGATGTTTATGCAACTCCAGGCACTCCTTCTCAAGGTAGAGCTTTTGCATTTAATACAGGAAATCCTCTGCATTTAGTTGTTGTTAGACAAGATTCAGATCTGGTAGCGGCCGCACCTATCGCAAAATATGCAATTAGTGGTTCAATACAAAAAATCATAAATATGATTGGAGACGCTCCGTTGGAGCAGAATGTGAAAATTGACCTCAAAGCAGGTGTTGGTACTCCTGATTTTTTACAATTTAATATCCGCAGGCAAGGAAACACTTATGTGCTGGATAGAACCCGTGCCAATAGTAATGATTACGCTTTCTACCAATTAGATAAATGGCATCAGTGGGAACATCCTGAACGCTGGAGTAAAGACTTTGATTTTGAAGCAGAGGCTTTCGATAATCCAACACAAACTTTGGAGAATTCTATTCATACAGAAAACGCTAGCCATAGCGCGATTACAGATGGCGACTATAGAAATTATACGTCTTATGTTTCTAGCAGTGTAAATATTTACGATTACAATTTTCAGCCAAGAGTTAATGCACCATTTTATCTTTTTATAAGAGCAAGAAGAAATGGCGGAACAGCAACTGTATCTTCAATCAATATAAATCTATATAATACCACTACATCATCAGGCTTTGCGCTTAAAACAATAGGTTGTATCGACAATGGAGAGTGGTTATGGTATATGATTGATAATGTTTCAGGTACTGGCATCAATTATAATCTTATAGCAAATAATAATTATAGGCTGTCAATTCAAGATTTGAATAATAATGTTTTAATTGACCGAATTTATCTTGGTTTAACAAATGCAGCACCTGATAATGGAATTGCAGTTTCTTCAAGCTTATGCCCTGGGCCAATTCAATTTAATGCATCTGTTACACCTATTACATGTTATGGTTCTTTATCTGGCTCCATTACAATTAATGCGAATGGCGGAAGTGGGTGGTATGATTTTAATGTAGATGGAGGAAGCTGGATAACAGGGGTTAATGCATCTTATACATCTCCTAATCTTTCAGCAGGAACACATACTTTGCAAGTACGAGATCAAAATAATACTACTTCCGTCTCTCAAATATTTCTTGCTACCATATAACAACCTCTCTTCCCATTAGCATGTACCATGCAAGTTGTAAATAATTGTAACAATGCCACATTGGCTGGTAAAATCACGGCTGCGGTTACCGGAGGAAATATGAACGGTTATTCCTATCTATGGAGTAATGGTTCCTTAAACGGATCAATAGAAAATTTAGCAAATGGAAATTATACTGTAACTGTGACAGATGCTAAAGGATGTACGGTTTCTAGTAGTGCAACAATTAGTACTAAGATACTTCAGGCGTCAGTAGCTACTAGCAATATAATAACGACAGATTGCGGATCAGGGAGTATTACTATTACTTTGACTGGAGGAAGTGGAACAACACCATATTTATATTCATCTGACGGAGGTATTAACTACGTTAACAATAGTATTAATCCATCGTATACTTTTAATAACAGAGTGCCTGGCGTTTATGTTGGCCAATTAAAAGATGTTGATGGTTGCCTGGCTATTATGACTGGAAACCCTGTAACTATTGGCCCGGGGACAGATGGTTTTACCACAACCATTACTGCAAATCCAACTAATTTAATTTGTAATGGATTAACAGCCGATTTAAGTATTACCGCAACCGGATCAGGTTATAGATATCTTTGGAGTTCTGGACAAACAACAAGTAATATTAATAATGTTCCAGCTGGTACTTATAGTGTATCTGTTACACAGACATCAGCACCTTCCTGTACAGCCCGTAACATCATCACTGTTACCGAGCCAACGGCAATTGAATTAGAAAATAGTACAACAAATAAATCGTGTAGTACTGGAGCTAATAATGGTTCAGCTACTATTCAAATTAATGGTGGAACCATTCCTTATAACATTGTATGGAGTACAGGTGCAATCAATCAAAATACTATTACGAACCTTGCAGCTGGCAATTATTCAGTTTCAGTAACGGATTATAATGGATGCCATTCTGTAAAATATTTTACGATAACTGTACCCAATACTAATCCTAACCCTAGTCTAGTACAAACGTTACCTGTTACTTGTGGTGGGGGCAATGATGGTGAGATAAAAGCAATAGCAACTGGTGGAATAGGCCCCTATACATTCCTTTGGAACACCGGACAAACATCAAATGTTTTATCCAACGTATCTGCTTCTACATATACTGTCACAATTACTGATGTTTTTGGATGCACAGGTCAATCATTTATTACACTTACAGGTGGCGGGGTCAATACCACGGTAACACCTACCAATACCATTTGTTTTGGTAACACTGGAAGTATTACATTTTCAACAACAAGTGGGGGCGGAGGGTCAGGAACCTATCAATACAGTATTGATGATGGTATGAACTTCCAAATTAGCAATATTTTTTCAGGGTTAAGTGTGGGTACATATATTGCAGTTGCACAAGAGATTTCAAGTTTATGCACCAGCCTTAAGCAGAGTTTAACAATAAGTACAACAGGCACAAGTTGTTGTATTGGAGGAGTGGCCGAACTTACTCAGTCAAGTTTTAATGGTGGAGCATACAGCGGAATAAATAATCTAAACAGTTCTGTTACCATTCCATCTGGTGCGACAGTAACACTTGATGCCTGCACATTATTCGTAGCCGCCAATGTTTCCATTACTGTTTCAGCGGGTGCAACATTGATTATTAATAATAATAGTGTTTTATCGGCATGCGGTAATATGTGGCAAGGAATTATTAATAACGGAGGTTCTGTATTTATTGAAAATTCAATTATTGAAGATGCAATTGAAGGACTTCGTTCATTTAATGGCAGCCTATTTGATATAAGTGGTTCAACATTCGATCATAACGGGACAAGCATTTATCTTGATTATGGCGATTTTACTTCAAGCCGAATCACTAATACTGAATTTAAATGTACTGATGGAAGAATCACCAAAGCGCCTTACGCCAACCAACTTTCACTTTACCATATCCGAATGGATTGGGTAACTTATTTTAAATTAGGCAATACACTTAATGCCACCAATGCATTGCGCAATTCAACTTATGGAATATATGCCAACCAGAGTTCCTTTGATATGGAGAACAATGTTTTTGATTTTGACAAAACAGTACCTTTTAATGTTTATGGTAATATCCCACGTACGGCTGTACGTTGTTCAAATTCTTTATTTGACAATATTCACATTGGTACCTCAGCATACCCTTCAAATACAGTAAGGAATTGGCAATATGGAATTATTGCAGGCGGCGGTTCAACAGTCGATATTCAAAATAATATAATTACTGATGGTAGTCTTGGTGTCGCTGTTGGTGGAAACTTGAATACCGATATTACTGTGCTTAGTAATGTATTTGAGCGATGTTCAAGAGGTACTTTTCTAGATGGAGTTGACGGCTCACAGGCGTTGGTTCAAAATAATTTTTATAATAAAGGACTGAGTTATGATTTTGCCAATTACAGTTACGAAGCCATCCGCTGTGAGAACAAACTACCTACGCAAGTTCCTGCAATTAACATAGAGGGAAATGAAATTTATAACTGTAGTATTGGGATTCATGTGAGAAATATAGAAGGCACCAAAATAAATTCTCAAAATATTTACCAGACAGACATGCCCAATGACGATATTGCAATTTACGGAAGGCCCCAATTTGGTATTTGGATTGAAAATGCCTCATACACAGAAATTAATAACAATACCATAACCCGTAACGATTTCAGTTCCGATCCCCTTCATATTAGTGGGGCTCCACAGGTAGATTTAATAACAGGTATTTAGGTTGATAAAAGTACGCTTGCAAAAGTTTATAATAATAATACATTCAACATGGGTACAGATATTAATATATATGATAATTGCAAAGCTTCTGAAATACGTTGCAATACCATGACAAGCAGTTTTCGGGGAATTAATTTCCTTGTTGCAATGATGGTTGGCGGCAATAGTTATGGTAATAGTAATGATGCTACTGATAATAGTTGGGAAGGTGAGTATTTAAATAACACCAATGTTCGAATTGATGGTGCATTTGCAAGCCTTGTTCCAATTGATTGGTGGCATCAAGGGAATTTTGATCCGCTAAATAGTTATTGTCCCTATTATTATAATCCAACGGCAATAACCCCTGTATCAGGTGCAACAAGTCAAGGTTGCCCGCTTGTAATATTCAATAATGATTATGCTAAACTTCAACAGAATATTAAAGATGCTGCGCTAAACAACATACAATATGTTGAATACACCCCAGAGAACTTATTTAATGATGATAAGACCTCATTTGAAACTGCTAAAGATGATACTACCTTATTAGAAATGTTCGGCGGTCTGCAAACAGTAATTAATCAATGGTACACGGCACAGAGGCAAGGTAACATTGGGAAATTTAAAGATGTAAAAGATTATATAGCAGCTAAAAACAAACAGGCAGCGCAAATTGCAGCTATGTCAATTGTGGACAATACCGTAATTCTGCAAAACCAAAAACTTGCTACACAGATTTATCTTGACCATTTTTTTGATAAAAACTCCACCCCGCTTGATGATGTATCAAAAGAGCAACTTGAAGAAATTGCTTATCAAACAACCGTGCAGGGAGGAGAAGGAGTTTATTTTGCAAGAGCCATGCTGGGTATTGATGTGCATGATCTCTTGCCACTTGGTTTGCGTAGCGTACAAAATGTTATTTTACCCTCTGTAAACCAATTCAAATGTACTATTTCGCCAAATCCTGCAATGAATGGCTGTCTAATTTCATTTGATACAGGTGTTGATATTATTGAAGTAATAGACTTAGTTGGCAAACAAAATTATATATATAAAGTGGATCCTAATCAACAGCAGTTTATGTTGGATCTGAATCAGTATAATCCTGGTATGTATGCACTTAAATTATTAAAAAATACTCAGGTATTGTTCAGGGAAAAATTAGTTGTAATAAAGTAACAAAATGGAGAACGGAGGCAAATTTCTTGCCTCCGTTTTAATTTAAACTATACAAAATGAATAAAATAAGACTTTTGTGCATTATATATTTTCTAGCTTGCATTTCCAAAACTACTTTTGGACAGTTTACAAATAATGTATGGTGTTTTGGAGATAGTGCAAAAATAAATTTTAATAGTGCTCAAGTCACCTATTCCAGTGTAATTAGCAGAGGGACTTGTGCTTCAATATGTGATTCTGTTGGTAATATTTTATTTTATGCATCTAGCTCTCCTGATGCACTTAATGCTAATACTATTCGAGCTGGGAAAATATACAGTTCAAATAATCAATTAATGCAAAATGGGGATACTATTGTTTGTAGGGCTTGGTATAAGGAGTTCATTATTGTCCCGTTTCCTAATAACTCGAATTTATTCTATTTATTTACAGCAGGAGTTACTTCAATAAACGGTTTTTTTTATTCTTTAATTGATTTAAGTCAAAATGTTGGTTTAGGCGCTGTAATTCAAAAAAATATTCAACTGCAAGACTCTACTTTTTGGGCAAATGATGGCATAACAGCAATAAAGCATGGCAATGGTAGAGATTGGTGGGTTATTGTACGTAACTGGTATAACCAAACTCCTAATGATTCATTCTATTTTTATTTAATTACTCCTACTGGTGTTTTGCTTGA
>JANOXC010000168.1:0-6778 GCA_031418215.1 Bacteroidota bacterium | reverse complement strand
AATATCAATGGTGTTGTTTTTACCTTGAATTGTTTCCGTTTGCAAAATACGTCCAACCTGGTCACTGATTGTGATCATTGATTTCAAAGGATTTTCCATCTCGATAAATAATTTATCTTTTGCAGGATTCGGATATATTTTCATATCATGCGCTGCTACTTCATTGATTCCAACTGTGCCGGTAACAGTTACTGTTACAAGCAGTCGAGTACTTGGACAAGAGATAGGAGCAACATCTACCTGCCAATCAAAGAAATAATAATATCGGGAGCTGCCTTGATCAGATCCGGTAATGCTCAAAGCATTCTGAATGGTATAAGGATAAGATACACCGGTATCATTACGTTTAAATCTTGGCGAATTGAAGCCGAAATTGGTTGTGTTAGTTCCTGTATTGGTTCCCAATCTATAGCCGATTCCGGGAGTCAACGGGAAATTCAACATCACAACTTGTGAATCCACTGCTACATTTACAAGTAATGAATTCACCAAGACGTTATTTGCATCACGCAATTCGATCAATCTATCGCCCGGAGTATCAGTATACACCTTTACAGAAATCAAATTACAATTAGAAGTTACAGTAAAAATTTGTTTGGCATTTGTGGTGTTACCTGAATAAGTTGGGTTCGCATATTTAATACCAACAGGTCCTAAACCGCCACCGTAAACATCAGCAGTTTGTACATAATAATCTGTCGTATTATTTAAGAATGGAGTTGTGAAGTTGTTTCCGGTAGCCATTAAATTTCCGCCGGTTATTGCATCATACCAGGATACATTGAGGCCTGTTGCAGTTATCGTTGTGCTACCCGGCACCGGTAATGTTACATTGTTTGATGTTGGTGCCACAGCAGTGTGTACGTTAACCGCAATTTGATTAGAAGTCCAGGTGCTGCAAAAGCCTTGGATGTCGAGCGTATAGGTGCCGCTTTGAGCTACGGTAATATTTTGTGTTGTCTCACCATTGCTCCACATATAACCAGCTACACCTGCCGGACCAAACAGATCAACTGTTTGTCCACTGCAGAATTCGAGCGTACCGGCTGCTGAAATTACTGGTGTTTCGTCAGGAATAATTATTGTAGCAGAAACTGCAGGACAATTGTTTCCTGCTTCAGTAATCTGTACATTGTATTCACCAATCTGTGTAATGTTGATGCTTGGTGTCATATCACCGTTTGACCAGAGGTAATTATATCCTGCAGGCGCAGTAACCGTTAATGTTTGTCCTGCGCATATATGTAACGGACCATTGGCAACAAGATTTGAAGGAGGAGAAACGCAAGTGTTTTCAATAATAGTCAGAAACTGATCTACGGCAGGAGCATAAATTGTTTGAGATCCGCCTGCAGGCCAGCTGATGATGATTGAATCGATTGTAGTTACCGCGCCCATTCCAAAATGCAATTGCTCAGAGTTGCATGTTCCATAACTTTCACCGGCACGTACTTCACGTATTTGTATGCCCAGTGAACTATACAACATAGCACGTGCTCCAATAGCACTGTGATTTGAAACAGTGCCCTTTAAATTTAAAGTGATAAAATGATTGGTTCCTCCTTTGTTGGTCCAAATAACATCGTCAACACTTGTTGGATTGGTATAGATGCCGGCATAGCTAGCATAAATATCAATATAACCATCATGATTTAAATCGCCAATTGCAAAAGACTCCATTCGATTATTGTTAAACAAGTTATTCACCCTTGTAAAGGTCTTATCGCCATTATTATGAAAGTAGCGCGAGTTGCTTCCGGTAACGAAAATATCAGCATAACCGTCATTATCAAAGTCTTCCATTACACTTTCAATTGGGGTTATAGTATCAGTACAATTAAGGCAAAATCCGGTTGTTGGAGTAATATCGGTGTAATGTCCGGTTCCGTCATTTTCCAATATTTGGCTTGGTCTGTCATGATTCGTTACCATTAAATCCAAATCACCATCATTATCAATATCACCAAAGGAAGCAGTCCAGGTTTGTGCGAAGCTGGATACTTCAATTCCGTAAGCTGAACTTTGATCGGTAAAATTATTATTGCCATCATTTACAAATAAGCGATCTTTCCTGCGAAAATCAGAAGTGCTACTGGATGCCTGGCGGCAATGTGCAACAAAAAGATCCATGTCACCGTCATTGTCAAAATCAACCCAAACACTGCCGTAATTTCCAGAATCGGCCGGATCGTTACCGTAAACCATACCTGGGTTAACTGCAAAACTAACCAGCGTAGAAACCAATAAGTTTCCTGTTCCGTCATTTAAATACATATGACTTGCATCATTATCATCACAACAAAACAAATCAATCCAGCCGTCATTATTGAAGTCCGCAAAAGTTGCATTTTGTAGGAAGAAACCTGAATTGGCCAGCCAGGTTAAAGTTGCCCCGGTACCGTTGTTATCAGTTTTTAATAAGCCAATTTCACCGCTACCATTGCTGCCATCAGCCACAACATCCACATAACCGTTATGATCAACATCGGCGCAAGTCATGGCCCATGCGCTATTCCCAGTGCCAAAGTCGCCCAGGTGAACAGTGTAAAATTGGTTATTGGTCTGTTGTACTTCAACAAAACAATCATGCCCCTGGCTTAAACGGATGATGTCATCCAACCCGTCTCCATTCCAATCAACGATGGAAACAGCACAGCCGCTGTGATTTTTTGTCACCATTTTTGTATTTTCATTTTTAAATGCAGCTTGACCATTTGCAAATTGATGACTTACCAATAATGCCAATGACAAGATCATGTTTGTGTAAAATGTTTTTTTCATTGTTTTTGTTGTTAATGTGAAAATATTTGGTTGAGTTGTTTTTTCTTATATATATTAATCGAAGCACTTATTTATAATCGAAATACTTTTTTTGTTACAGAACCCTGTTTGGTGCTAATTCGAACAAAGTAAATTCCACTACCGGCAGGAAGCATCATCTGCCCGGTTTCCGCATCTAAAAGTATCATTTTAATTGATAGATACTGTCCATTTGAATTAAACACGTCTATTTTACAGTTTTGAAGGTCAGGGCCGCTAACAATCAGCTTTCCGGTGGAGGTAATAGAAGGGGTAATAGTGAAAAGAAGGCCGGAAGAGACATTATTAATCCCGATCGTTTGTAACCCTAGTAAAGTATCCTTAGCAATTAAAACCGGAGTATGATCGGCGGCGGCATAATATTGTTGAAACGAATCAATTTCAGGGGAACTAAAGCTAAACATTTCAGTAAGAAATGAACTTGGCAACGTCTGATAATAAACAGTAGCCGAAACATTAAACGTACCTGAATAACCATTCAACGGAATATGATAATGTACAATGTCTTTTCCTGTTCCTTCTGTAATACCATTTTTATTAAAATCAGGATCTGCAAATGCATTTCCTACAATCGCCGTTGTGTCATAAGCAGTATTTGTGGTAGTAAAACCTAACGGAGGAATGCGGTTGTCTTTCAGCGCTGAGAATGCGCGTTCAAGCACTGTGGTTTTATTGCCGTTAACATCACCCATGATCATTTCATAAACCTGCACTTGCGCAGGGTGGTTGATGATGTCATAATGATTTTCAAAAGGAGCATTAATATTGATAACCTCACCGTCACCATCAAATAAGCCGGATGCAAAAAGCGTGTCACCGTTTGCTTTAGTTACGATAAATTGAAGGACAGCTCTTCGTGAAGGATAACCCGTTGGAAATTTATGTCCTGCTTTATTGGTCAACTTCACATCTATATATGCTGTATCATTTATAACAGTGTCTTTATTTGCTTCAACAATTAAAGTATTGTTAGTTAATTGATGCTCGATAGCCTTTAAGGTTGAATCAAAATTTGCATCACTTGCCAATACCCCTAAACTGTTTTTATTAGTCTTAATAAGGTTTACCATAAAGCTATTGGCACCGGCAAACTGATGGAGGTTAAAAGGAGATCGGCCAGGTAAAGCATTATTTCCATTGGCAATTACAACCGGGTCCGTAATTTGTGGCATGTGGCATGACTGACATGGCTTTTGCAGAGATGGATAATCAGAATTAATCCATTCATGATAGGTAGCTTGTTCAGTAAAAGTTGTGCCTGTTGGAACGCCGTTTAAATTAACAGAGTTGGTTATTAAAGTATGGCAAGATGCACAAACCTTACTTTCTCCCATGTGGTCGCCTTTCATTGGAGTTATTCCAACATATAATTGCATTGGTCCCACCATCACACTGTCAAAAGGACCATATTCAATATGGTTGGTGTCGTAAGGTATTTCTCCGGAAAACAATTCACCAAGACCTTCAGGTCCGATAGAATGACAAGCCATGCAAGCTACTCCGGCACGGCCTAAAGTATCATTCACCAGATCAGCTATGGTATAATATTGTTGATTATGAAACCGTGCTGTATAATTTCCCATCGGCGCATGACAAGAAGTACAAAGTGTTTGCAAGGTATTTGCATGTGTGGTATCAGTTAGAATTTCATGGCTCACTTTAGCTCGCCAAAAAGGATCAACTGCTGATAATCCCATCATTGATGTTTCCCAGTCATCGTATAAGTTTACGTCATTTCCCATGGCATCTACATTCGCAATACCCAAGGAATCAAAACCATGACAGCCTTTACAAGCTTCGGGAGGGTGAAAATACTGCCCGGGTAAGAGTGGTGCAGTTAGCTGTTTTGTGTAAGACTCAATCTCCTCATAGGTATGAAAACGCAACTTCGGATTTTCCCGGGCCGGTACCATGGCAAGCAGGAAAATAAATCCTAAAAAAGTTAAAAAAACGAGTAAAGTTTTCTTCAAAGAAGTTGATCAGTTGTATTCGGTTAGGCGTCAAACCGGCAACTTAATTCGGGAAAAATTGTTTTGGATAGTCCCGATGGCTGATATGACGTTCAAATAACCTAAAAAATAGGATAGGAAACAATAAATATTTAGGATTCCTTGAAAAATCACCTAATACCTAGGTTTTGTGACGAAAAACATCACTTTTCCCCTGGTGTGTCATCCAGAGCGTCAGCGAAGGATCTCACGATTAACATTAGAGAAGATTACATCTTTTAAAACATCAAATCTGTTACATAGGATAATCCAGAGATGCTTCCCCCGAGGTCTCGGGGTCAGCATGACAAAAAAGATACTTGTTTAAAACTGCCGCTGCTACTTTTTTACCCAATACTCAATACCCAATACCCAATACCCAATACTCAATACTCAATACCCAATACCCAATACTCAATACTCAATACTCAATACCCAATACCCAATACTCAATACCCAATACTAAAAACTACCACTTCCACTTATCCAATTCATTCACACAATTCCGTAACAAGTCAATGCATCCCTCTATATCGCTTTTATCAGCCATTTCAATAGACTGATGAATGTGACGGGTAGGAATGGAAATCGCTCCGGTGATGGCACCATTTTTTCCCATTCGTTGAATTCCTGCTGTATCTGTTCCTCCTGCAGGTAGAATTTCTGCCTGCCATTTTATTTTATGTTTATCGGCGGTAGATTTCATAAATGCAATCATACGCGGATCACAAATTGCTGATGAATCCATAATCTTAATTCCTGCACCGGCACCCAATGCCGTTACTTGTTCGTGTTCTTGTGAACCCGGCGTATCAAATGCAATTGTGGTGTCGATGCCAAATCCAAATTCCGGTTCAATGTGATGTGCTGCTACTGATGCACCTCTTATTCCCACTTCTTCCTGCACGGTAAATACACCATAAAAATCAAATGGAGGTTTTTTCATTTTGCGCAAGGCTTCAATCAAAATAAATACGGAAACACGGTTGTCAATTGATTTTCCACAAACACAATTTCCCATTTCAATTAAATCCCGCTGACGCGTTACAGGATTTCCGATATCAATATGCTTTACTACTTCTGAATGAGGCAAGCCGAGGTCAATAAAATAATCCTGCATCTGTGGCGGCTTGTTGCGTTCGTCAGCCGTCATGATATGAATTGGTTTAGAACCCATCACACCTATTAAATCTTTTTTACCATGCACAATTACACGCTGTGCAGTTAATGTTTTAGGATCGAAACCACCCAGTGTGTGAAAGCGCAGAAATCCTTTTTTATCGATATGTGTAACGATAAAAGCAATTTCATCCATGTGCGCTGCAGCCATCACTTTTCGGGGAGACTTACCACGCTTCAAAGCAATCACATTTCCCATCCTGTCAACATTCACTTCATCAACCAATGGTGTTATTTCCCGCAACACTACATTGCGAATGCGTTCTTCATATCCCGGTGCGCCCGGAGTTTCACAAATTTCTTTGAATAGTTCGATGTTCATATTGTTGTTGTCGTTTTTACAAAACTTTTCAAGACCAAAAGGGCGTTCATTTTGTTTAATGTTTTGAGTTTAATGTTTAAGGTTGTTTAAATTGTTTATTACTTGAACTTCTATTGCCAGCGTCAAGACTATCACTGTTCTTGTTTTACAACGGCCACTGTCACTGTTTCTCGCCTTGTGCTATTACTTTTTAAGATAGCCTGTCCAAAAATAAGCCAAATAAAGCAAATTAATTAGTAATAAAAATTGTTTGGGATGGATATATGATTACATTTACAATATCAAACAATTTTGCTTTTCAGGGCATTTCATTTTTAATCAATTTAAAACACTGTTGTCCGACAAAAATAATAAAAGGATGAGCCATTTTTAGCTCACCCTTTATAGTTATGTTTGGTTTACGAAGACTAAACAAACTATGGATAAAAGTACAAATTTTGTCGGACAGCCGATTTTATCACAAATATTT
>JANOXC010000167.1:0-47756 GCA_031418215.1 Bacteroidota bacterium | reverse complement strand
TGCTGATATTAGTAGGCATTTTGGGTACCACCATCTCCCCTTACTTATTTTTTTGGCAGACGTCCATGGAAGTAGAAGTATTTCCAAAAAAGAAAAAGCACATTATCCTTGATAAATTCATTTTGCCACACATGAAAAAAGACATCAAGTACGGAATGTTTTTTTCTGTGCTTGTAATGTATTTTATTACGCTTACTGCCGGTACTGTTCTGCATAATAATGGTGTGCTTGAAATAAACACAGTGGAAGATGCTGCCAAAGCCCTTCAGCCACTTGCCGGTGATCTGGCTTATATATTGTTTGCTATTGGAGTTATTGGTATCAGCTTTCTTGCCATTCCTGTTTTAGCCGGATCACTTTCTTACATCATTGCTGAAACTTTTAATTGGAAAGAAGGGCTTAATAAAAAATTTCATGAAGCAAAAGAGTTTTATTTTATTATGATTATCTCCACTTTGTTAGGTCTCCTTATACAACTTGCCGGAGTTGACCCGGTGCATGCATTGCTATATACAGCTGTTTTATATGGCATCACGGCTCCGGTATTGATTGGTGTAATTTTACATGTCTGCAACAACAAGAAGATTATGGATGAATATACGAATCAGCCTGCAACAAATTTCATAGGAGTAGTTGCACTTTTGATTATGTCATTGGCGGCTATTATGTTACTTTGGTATATGCTTATTTAAAATACACTTTCACAAACTCAATCCGGCTCAAGTTTTACAGTGATGGAAAAGCGGGATTTGGTTTGGGCTAACTAAATTATTTCGATGGGTGATAAAATAAGGAAAGCTTAACTTCAGTGTAAAAGGAATGTTGATAAGGTATTTGTCACAAGTCAATCTGAGCATATTTTGCACATTAAGATTTTCGACAAATTGGGCTCTTTAAGAAAATTTAACTGCTTAACACCGAACCAAGTATTTTAGAATAAAATTGCACTTTCCAAACAACAGGAAGTTCCGGTTAGGGCGCCTGGGGTTTTCAGATGAACGGATAGAGCAATTGGATAAATCTCTTAATCGAAATAAGGAATTGAGAATGGCTCGTGAGCAGAGGATTGGAAAATCCATTGGCAAGGAGTATTAATAATTATAACAAAGGTCCCAATCATAAAGACAAAGAAGGCATAATACCCTAAATATTTTTCCCTATTGCCTGATAAATTTTCCCGACAACACTTCCTTATCTGTAACCAAGGATACTATATATAACCCATCAGCAAAAGAATTCATGTGCAGGTCATAGGTGTAGTAGGGACCATCAAGTTTTCCATTTTCTCTGTAAATGATATGTCCAAAAACATCAGCAACGGTGAGTACGTATTTCTTCCCTGCCAGCCCTTTGGCATTGATAAAAGCTGTTTGCCATCCGGGATGATAGAATACAAACAGTTCAGTATTCGATATTCCTTGTTCGTTATTCAATATTCCAACAGTTAAACTATCACAAATGCTGCCGCTATCAGCACCCAATTCATAATTGGGATTATTGGGTAATCCATAATAAGTGCGTTTCCCACCAAGATAAAAAGAGAAAGGTTGGAAATCGCATGTGGCACCAAGACTGTCAGGGTAATTAATTACGCTGAGGTTTTCATTGTAAATATTCCGAACACTGTCGGGATAAAAAATACTTCCTACATAATAATCACACGACCAGTAAATTTTATTATCCGGGGCCAATTCTATTAACCCTCCTTCAACAGGTTCTTTAATTCTATATAAAGTATCACGTGTTATTGAAGGGTTTGCATCATTGAGGTTGTATTGAAACAGGTAACTGTTAGAATCATTTTGAGAATAAGTAGAGCTTACATATAGCAGGTTTTTATTAGCTGATAATTCACAATCCCAATACCAGGGGATAAGGTTGGAATTGGGGTTTTCATGTTCAATTATTATTTCGCTAGATAAATAGCCAGTACATCTATCAAAAGTAAACTCTTCAAGCAGCCCCCCAGGAGTACAAACAGCAATTTTGTTTCCATCATTTGCCGGCTCAATTCTATAGAACCCAGGTATAATCATATCTCCAATATTTTGAATATGATCAAGAGATACTCCAGCAGGAGTTATTAAGTAAAAGTAAAATGTATCATTAGGGATTTGATTATACCAGTTACGCAAAACTACCCACCAATCCCTTCCATTCCCATGTTTAATCGCTGAAATTCCATCATTTGCCCAAAAGTCGGAGCCTTGCAGTTGCACATTTTTTTGAACAACAGTACCTAAGCCACCGTTCTGACTCATGTCAATTATTGAATAAAAAAAACCGCTGGTCGAGGAGACGCCTGCAGTAAATAAATAATATAAATTATTAGCTCCAGGATATGGAACAATAATATGTTCTTTATACCAGCCGCGGCCAATAATAGAATCTCCATTTAACATTATCTGATGATTCTTAGACCAGACCAGCGTTGTTTTCAAAACCGGTATGCCTGCTCTTGTATTCGTATAAAAAAGTAAATTTCCTGATGAATCGCTGATGGATGCACAAGTTCCTCGAGAAACTAATGATGCAGAAAAGGTAGTTGGGTTGCTTAAATTATTAAAATTAATACCTGCGCTATCTCCGAAACACCAATTACTATTTCTATCTTGGCAGTTGCAACATTTCAAAATAGCTACGCTTAAAAATAAAATAATTGTGACGACTCTTTTTAGCATAAATAAAAAATTTAATAAGGGAAGCACAAACAGCTTCCCTTATAATATTTATTTGATTACAATGAGTTTTTTGTTATCCAGTAAAATACCCTGGTAGCTTACTTTGCACAAATAAACTCCTTGTTTGAAATTCTCAAGATGTATAACAAAAGCAAAATCAACTGTTGTCATTTTATATTTTCCTACAACCTTTCCCAAAACGTCAGTTACTTCAATTAAATCAATTTTTGTATCGGCTGTAATGGTGCATTGATTTTTGGCAGGATTGGGGTAAAGATTTATGTGATAAACATTGTCCTTCGATTCATCCTTGATATAATGTGCATTTCGCAATCCAACAGGCAAAGCATCTATTATATCTAATCCCAGCATGGCACGTGCCAAGTAAACCCCTTCGCCACCCAAAGCTACAGTTTGATCAGCAATGGTTTCCAACTGATCCCTGGAGTAGTCGTCCAGCGGAACTACATTAAAATCAAAAAAATGGTCAAGGTAAATTTGTGTAGTGATTTTCAGGTTCTGTAAAATGAGGGTATTATCGCCGGTTGAGGAGGCTGCCGTTTGAGCGGCTTGTTTATTGTTGGCGTCAATATAATCTTTTACTTCTTTGTATTTTCCGATATTACTCAGCTTTTGCGTTGTGTACCACTGGTTAATTACAGACTGCAAATTGCCAAATGAATGCAACAAAGTAGTGTCGTCTTTGGCTTTTTCGAAGGCAGCCTTATCATCATTGAACCTGTTCTCAGCTAAATACTCTTCATATTGAATGCTGTTAAGGGCTGCATCTTTAATATTCTGGTGAAATTTTTGAGTCCAGTCATTATCAGGCAAACGGGGGCAACCGATACCCGAAGCGTATGGAAAAGGGTTGATTGCAGGCGAATGATAATAAGGGCAATAGGAGTTGGTAGGATCTAGAGTTTGCTCATGGTACCAATCAATTGGAAGAGGGCTTGCAAAAGCACCAGCAATACGCAAATTGGTATTACTTAAATAAAGCCCATTCCAACTGTTTTCTGTAGCATCATTATAATCACCGTATTGGTTACCGCTTACAAAAGTTGCTGTATTGAAATTAATACCGCGGTAACTGTCGCTCATAGAGTTACAACGAATATCAGAACCTTCACAACCTCCGTATATATTAATATCGGTACCCATGTTGCTAGTGGTATTATTTTTCACATTGGAAACCACACTGTAATCAGTTGAAATGCCAGTGATAATATCCCTATGGTCTACACCACTCTGATGATTCAGATCAATTTCACTTCTAACTACTGAATTGTTATCAATAACAGAGTTGGGCGAATTTTCAAGCCAGATACCAAAATGGGGATTGCCATTAACTAAAAGGTCGTCATTGGATATATCCGTTTGATACCTATTATAATTGATATTGGTAGCATCAATATTACGTACGTGTATCCCGATCGCATTGTTATAGATTTCATTTTCCTCAATGCTTATATAAGAACTCGATGTCGGAACGATGTTTTCACAACGGATGGCTTCATATCCATAGGTAGCACGATCATAAACAACGTCGAGGTTATATAAATTCCAAAAAACAGAAACCTGGACAGCTTTTAAATCATGAATAAGGGTACCCCTGTAACAGCGATTATAGGTGTTACGTGCAACATTAATGTGGGCTAAACTTCCGCTGTTACCGGTTCCCAAATTACAATCAGCAAACACGTTATTCATAATATTGATGGTGGAATTACCACAATGTGCTAAGATACCGTTTTCCCAATTAGCAATAGTATTAACACCGTATTGAGAGAATGGTACTCCGATATTTACGTCGTTAAAAGAATAATTATCATTTATGTAAATTGCACTTCTCGGCCAGCTGCCGGTAACATTATAGTGAACTGTTTTATCATATTCAAAATTATTGTTTTCGGCGTCAAAAGCACTGTTAATTGCATATATTCCAAGAACTGCATTGCGGAAGGTATTAAGGTCGGTGCTAACCAATGAATTTCCCAATTTAAAATAATCTACTGATTCCATCAGGATATGACAGGTTGAAAGTTGGTCTTTATAAGGCTCTTTAATAATCCTTCCGTCAGAGCACTTAAATTCCGTGGTTTTTATGCTGCTTGTTGTATAGTCACCATAAAGCATATATATACTAACTGCGTTATGGTCGAAAGTTGAACCTTCAATCGTAAATCGACTGCCATTATAGGTGTATAGCCCCTGCATGGCGTCTTCAATGGCAGAGTTTGTAATTTCCACAACACCTCCATTGTTAATAATACCCTGCCACATATTACTGCATGCAGATAAGAAGCTATTATTTTCAATAATCAATGTTGCACCGGAAGAAACCGTAATGGAAACATTGGCACCTATATATAATGCACATCCACTGATGGTAACAGTAACGCCGGATGGTATTGTTACAGAACTGTTGAGGTTATTAATTATACCGCTAATAGGTCCACCGTTAAAATCGACTTGTTTTAATTCCGGAATCCCGTTAATGCAGCAGGTTGATCCCGAAGTGACTATAGTCTCTGGCTCAGGGGAACTGAGACAACCATTAAAATCACGAACAACTGCTGAATAGGAGCCTGGGCTCAGATTTATTATTGGGCTGTTAGGATAATAATTGGTGCCTCCGTCGGCACTGTAATAAAAGGGCGGAGTTCCTCCTGATGGCGTTGAAAAGGAAATACTGCCGCCACCAATGCAGGTACCATTTGACGGTGTTACTGTAGTGACCAATCCTGTACCGTTGAGTAATTGAGAAGTTTGGGCAGTGCAGCCATTTATATCAGTTACCGTTACAGTATAGGTGCCGGCTATTAAATTGTTTTTAGATCAGGTGACTGCTGAAGTACAAGTTGGGCCACCACTCCATTGGTAGGTATAAGGGGCAGTTCCGCCTATCTCAATGGCGGTTAGCGCACCATCACTCCCCATACATGCAACCGAATGATCGATGTTAATACTTAAAGCGCTAATAGCATTAATCGTAATTATATTTGGGTTTAAAGTAACAGGGCAATTCTTAACATCTTTCATTACAAGATTGTAAGTGCCTGCAGGAACATTTTCGAAAAGATGAGCTGCTGTTGGATTATTTCCGTTGTCGTTTGTAAAAGAGTTCCCACCATCAATGGAATATTGATAATAAGGTTGCCCCTGATTGGCGCTGTTTATAAGAAACCGAATGTTTTTCCTGGTGCATTTGAAAGCATTATCTGTAGGTTGAATCAGGGTAACAGTGGCGTCAGGAATGTTGGTCGGAGAGATTATTACTGTTGCAATAGGAAGTGCTGTACAACCATTAGCATCCGACACGGTAACAGTATAAGTACCCGGCGTTAAATTTGTTACCAATGCCGTGGTTTGACCGGAAGACCAATTATAAACATAAGGAGAAGTACCTCCAAATACCGAAGCTGTTATTCTTCCATCGTTGGAATTAAGACAGGAGAGATTATCTTTAAAGGTAGATGCCTGGAGCGTTTTAGGTTCATCAACAAATACACTCTGTTCACTTGAAATAGCTCCATTACTATCCTTGACACGAATTTTATATATAGCAGAAGGTAATCCGGTAAAAATATTGTTGCTTTGAAAAACTCCATTATTAACAGAATAAGTATACCCGGTACCCGACCCACCCGTGGCTGACGATACAGTAATTTGGCCATTCGTTGAACCATGACAGGAAACATTAATTACTGTCGTAGTAAATCTTACATCATTTCCACTGCATCCTGCTGAAGAAATGACAATTCCGGGCTCGGTTAATTGCGGGGTGCTGCTTAAAACAATTTTATCAATCAGGATATTGTCATCCGTTGTTTGCAGGGATATTACCGGCTCATTTGCTGCCGAAACATTTGAATAACTGATACCAGTGCCTGTGCTGGCATCCGCTGTATACCATTTCCAATCATGGTCTTCAATACATCCAAGCTGGTTGGTTATTATTGGAGAGCCAGTTTTAGAAAGCTGTATTGTTATTGGTTGGGCGACACCAGAAGTGCTGGTTTTCAGCCGCGCTCGTATATATAATTTGTAAGTTGTTTGCTGGCGGGGAATAAATTTAAATTCAAATGTATTAGCTGTTCCAGAAACAAAGCTGGTGAAAGAAGAATAATCACCATTTGTAATTACTGCTCCAGAGGCATCTTCAGTTCCTATGGCAGAAGTTGAAACAGCATTATCATATACTTCTGCATCAAATTTAAAGTCTTTACTCCACCATTCAGGATGTTTATATTCATGCCATTCATCCAACTGATAAAAAATTGGTGAAGCCCCAGATTTATCATACATATATGTACTTCCTTGTCTTCTTATAGGAAACTTAAGCGTTTCTCCATTCAAATTAATCGTTGCTAAATCATTTAATGGTGAATTACCAGGAACTGAAAAATACGGCTGAATAGACCCAGCAATGACATATTTGTTTGGCGCTGTCACTGAATTGGCTCTTACAGCAATCAAATGATCGGGACTAGTGCTTCGGAATTGATATAATTTTTGACCATTTGGAGTTACAATATTTTCTTCTATGTCACCGGGAAGGACTACTCCGGTTATTAAAAAATCCTCATACCTACTAGCAACAGCTTGAGCATATACAGGGGTTATTGCCTGCCAGACATAAGCGCCAGGGTGTGCGGGCAAATGATATGGTCCATATGGAAAATCGTCAACGTTAAAAAAACCTGGTTGATAAAAATCTACTCCAAGAAGATTTAAACACTTTAACATCCCAAGCCATTGTCCCGGGCGAATATTATTATTTTCATTCGCAGCCCATCCTGCTGCAACAAAAGGGGCAAATCTATTATCTTCAAAAGGCAACCCCATTTCGGTAAATCTCCCATTTGCAATCCACCTCCATCCATGAATATCTGCAGCAGGTGTTTCTGAATTCCAGTTTTTAGGGCTTCTAGGATAAAAATCAGGCGTAGGATAAGGGTGAGTAGGAGACCCTGTAACGCCATACGATTGCGTTTCCCTTAAAAATTTATATCTATATCTATATTTTTCAAAGCCATCAACCGCATAATTTGAATACCACGCATTATTGCATATTGGGACTCCAAGTACTTTTGTCCTATATCCATTATCTAGTAATTGTTTTTTGTAAGCATCATATTCTTCCCAACCAGATATTATGCCAGACCCAAGTGTTGAAACATAATCAGTTTTAATATTAGGATCATCACAAAAAGCTTTTGCAATGTTTAATCCTTGACAAGTTACAGGGTTGGTAAATCTGTTAGTGATTTCATTGTTTTCCATGATGAAGGAAATCTGTCTCGTGAGAGGTATTGAATTAAGAATAAGCGCCATTACAATGCCATCACTATCTATATCTACCTGAGGAGCTACTGGCGAAATAAATCTTTTAGTACTTATTGCTCCTGCTCGATTTAAAAAATTATTGCCATTATTGACATTATGGGCCAAAGGATTTTGCCAATCTTGCCTTAATAAATACGAGATTGTAGGATAAAAAGATGCTGGATGAAGTGGATGAAGTACAGAATTTGGATTAAGCTGTGCTCTGAATATAATGGCCGCTAAAGGGTATGAATTGACATTATTAGCATCATTAACCCATCTTCCCGGCAAAGTATTAATATTATTATAATCACCAAAATCACTTGCTGGGTTTTCTGTAATGTTATAGTAAAAATTCCAATTTTTTGCTAATTCATCCTGTGTTAAAGCGCTTTGGGTTATAGCACCAGTTGGCACCCTATCTCTATTAGATAAGTATTTGTTGTTTAGAATATTTACATTCCGTTTAAGATTATGACCTGGTTTGAATCGTGGTAATTGATAATTTTGAAGTTGTACCAAAGGGCTATTTACAGTACCTTCTGAGTGTAATTCGTTGGAACGCCCAGGAAAATTTGTGTTATCGTGTCCTGCTGCAAATTCAAAGGGATCAAGAATATTAGATGTTACGGCTGTTGGCAAAGGAATGTTAGCTGCAAGTTGATATTTGTAGTGCCCATTAGTTCCTACACTAATAAGTGCATCAAGATAATGCTGATAAATTTCAGCATTTGGGACATCTAGATTGAAGAAGGCAAGCTCATCAATATCACCAACAAATTGTAAATAGTTGTTGGTAACGCGATGTATCTCTAATTCATATCCAATTCCAGTACTAAACTTTCCTAAAGGTGTTGTAGAGCTCTTGACAAATTCATTGGGTCTTTGGCCGTCAACCCACATCTCCTTAGTATGCGTTGCATAAGTGTATTTAAATGCGAAATGATGCCATGGATTGGATGCATCAAAATAATATGATTGCGATTTACGTCCAAATCCATCCAGAACAATTGTATCAATATCAGTAATTGTTTGACTTGTTGTTGGCTCAAATAAAACGGTTTGGAATGTTATATTAGGCGGTCCACCATTACCGTCATCGAAATGATATACGGCATTCGCCACAAGATTGGCTGTACTACCGTTGGGATGAATCCGAAACATCTCTTCACTTACTTGGTTTGTAAAGTTTTCTGAAAAATGCACAATAAACTCAACCATAAAATCGCCGGTAGCTGAATTAAAGTCAGTACTGTTAGCCCATTGTGTTGCACGATTTGTTGGGACGCTTTCTAAGTATTGTTGATCTGGATCTGTCCATGGAAGGACATGTGGCAGTATGGTAACTTTTAGAGTAGTAGCACCAGAATTTCTTTGAAGAGCACATGTTGTGCAGGCTGAGGATATGTCACCATTTAGTCCCCCTGACACTGCAACAAAAGGTCCATTAAACGGAGGAGTACCATCAAAAGTAAAGTAAACGTATGGTTGCACTTGTGCATTAGTTAAATTAAAAAGAAGAATGCAAGTTGAAATTAATGTTATTATTTTTTTCATAAATAATTATTTTCGTGGTTAATGGCTGGTTATGTCAATTTAAAAAATAATTGATAAATCATTATGATATTTACACTGCTCTAAGGAAATCAAAATAAACTAGCCAGACCAATATTTGTTGACAAATCCAACATAAATTTAGAAATATTATATATTCATAGAAAGATACTGCCATATAAATACTAATGACTAATGGTTTTTCTAAAGAATTGACCTGTATTTTGATCCTTGTTTTTCAAATTGCAGTAATCGAATGGGGTACGAGGAAATGTGTTCCCCGCAAGATAGCGTGTGAATCTGTGGACAGTCCACATGCCATCTTGCGAAGCACTGTCTCTCTACCATCCCCGATTTCTGTAATATTTGCGTACCTCATAATTAAAAATAATTTAACTAACTTTATAAGTTCAAAAACGGTAAACTTATTTCAGGACGAGATACAACCTCTGGCGCAAGTCTTCAGACTTGTGCCTTTAAATCATTCAAAGGATATCATGTGAAGTAAAACGATTGTTGTCTAATAAATTATTCTCATAAAAATAATATATTTGCTCATGGAATGAAATATTTATTTCAACGCACAAGTAAGTCAACAAATTGTCAGCACAATAAGATTTGCGCTAGCCAATGTGTTTCAAGGGTGCTTACAACAATTTACCTCTTCAAAAGGAGTGGATATTGCAGGACTCACATACGGTATTCCCAAATTCATTCCTCGTAATATTAAAACGGTTGCAACTACCAATATTAAAACTGATGATGCCCTTTTAAATACAATACCACTTTTGTTTTTTATTAATGCAGCACTATAACTCATTGCAAACATTACGGGCAATGTTGCAAAACCAAACACCATCATAAATACACTTCCTTTAACCGGATCCATTGTCGCAACAGATGCGGCAATAGCGATGTAAACCAAGCCACAGGGCAGCAAGCCATTCAACATTCCGAAAACAAAAAGTGCTGTTGTATTTTTTCTTTGCAAAAAATCACGCATGCTGTTTTTCAGTACTCCTATCAGCCTTATGCTTTGAAATTTATGAGATAAACCCGGTACAAAAAAGAGCAATAGTATTAACAAACCTGAGATGATTGATAACCACTGCTGATACCCCGCAATAACAAAACTTCTGCCCAACATTCCGAAGGCCAATCCAAGCAGTCCGTAGGTGAGTATTCTTCCAACATTGTAAACAACTATTTTCAAAGATTTGACCAAAGCAACGTCATTATGAACAGGCAGTGCTAAAGCAATTGGCCCACACATGCCTATGCAATGAAGATTTCCTAAAACACCAATGGCTAATGCTGCAGTAATTAATGCTATCATTTTAATACAGGAAAAAGTTACGCTGTTCAAAATAATTCTTCCCTTCTATAGTCCAATCTATCTTAACAATATAAGCGCCTTTAATAAATTTTGACAATTGAATCGACTGTTGTCCTCCGGCATCAAGTTTAATAGTCTCCTTCACATCGTAATCGGCATCACTAGCTCTGAAAAACAAAACCGACCCTTTCATCGATTGTGCAAGAACAGAATCAGGGAAAATTATCGCAACTGAATTTGTTGTCTGAACTATATTCCAACTCAGCCCTTCATTTGCATTATTTCTGCTGGCATCAATTTTATTTTGAAAAGCAAGCTCCTGTGCATAATAATCGGGGGCCACAAGTTCTACTTTCTGATTCATGGAAAAATAAACCATAACCAAAACTAATAAAACAAAGGCTACATAAATTAACAATATCTTTTTGCCCCAATTCATTTTTAAATGATATTTAATTATTGTGTAACAGGACCAAAGAATGAGGTAGTTGCTGTAGATATTCTGATTCCGTCCTGATAAACACCAATCTTAAATTTTGTTTTCCTTTCCTTGATTTCATTGGCTTTCCTGATCACAAAAAATGTCCCCAACCCTTCCGATTCTTTTTTTACGATAACATCTACACCAATCATTTTTATTTCGCCATTCATATTCTCCAATTTTAATTGAACTGGGATGTCATTATGCGATTTATTGATCAACTCAATGTTATACAAGTTGCTGATTTTATTATCGGGTTGTTCCTGGTAGAGTTGTCCCTGTGCTCGCAATACTGTAGTATCAATATCCTGTCTTGTTGCCAATAAAGTTACTAAAACACCAACCAGGATCAAAAGTACAAAGGAATACCCTTTCATCCTTGGCGTAAAATGAAGCTTCTCATGCTTAGCGATATTATTCTCAGATGCATATTTTATTAACCCTCTCTTAAATCCTACCTGGTCCATAATGGAATCACAGGCATCTATGCAAGCCGTGCAATTGATGCACTCCAACTGTGTACCATTGCGAATGTCAATACCGGTGGGGCATACCCTTACACACAAACCGCAATCAATGCAATCACCGGCACTTCGTTCTTCGCTCTTCTTTAGTTTAGCCCTTTCTTCACCACGCTTGTAATCATAAGCAACCACTACAGAATTTTTATCGAGCATAACTCCCTGCAACCTTCCATATGGGCAAACAATGGTGCAAATCTGCTCTCTTGCAAAAGCATAAACCAAAAAAAATGCAGTTGTAAAAACAATGATGGCTATAAAGCCTGCAACATGACCCGACAAAGGATCGGTAATTATTTGTTTTAAATCATCAATACCAATCAAATACGCTAAAAAAGTATTGGCAATCAAAAAAGACAATATAAAAAAAGCGAAATATTTTCCACCACGCTTAATTATTTTCTCCCTATTCCAGGGGAGTTGTTTAATTCTTAATTGATCGTTGGCACTCCCTTCAATTGCGTATTCAATTTTCCGGAATACCATTTCCATAAAAATAGTTTGCGGGCAAACCCAACCACAAAACACCCTTCCGAAAACCACTGTAAACAGCACAACAAAAAGAATAAAAGTGAGCATGCCCAGCATGAAAATAAAAAAATCCTGGGGCCAGAATACAACACTGAATAAAATGAACTTACGTTCTAAAACATTGATCATGAAAAGCGGGTTGCCATTTACCTTTAAAAAAGGTAAGAGGAAAAAAACGATCAGGTAGCCCCAGCTAACCCATGATCTCCAATTGTAATATCTTCCTTTGGGTTTAACAGCATAAATCCACTTTCGCTTTCCCTCTTCATCAACCGTTACTAACCTGTCGCGAAATGATTCTGAATTTGTCTCCATTTATTTGCTTACCGACAACTTCATAGAATCCGTTATCTGTACACTTTTATTATCTATCGCTGTTGAATCAGTCTGCGTTTTTTCTATATATAAATCACCCTGCTTTTCCTTTTGATTAGGAGGATTTGTACCGCGCAACGATTTAATATAACTTGCTACCTGTTGCATTTGAGAAGGTGAAATTTCAGCCTGCCAAGATTTCATTCCCTTTTCCACTACACCATATTTAATGGTTTTAAAAAGGTCTTTAACGTCCCCACCATGGATCCAATAATCATCAGTAAAGTTTGGTCCAACACCTCCTTCGCCAAGCTGTCCGTGGCAAGCTGTGCAGCTGGTCTTAAAGACATTCAATCCTTCCTTGAGTGATGAAGCATCAGTTAACAATACAGCATTTGTTTCATCAATATTATTCGCTGATTTACTGCGGTAATCCTGCATTTGAATTTCTGCATCAGCAAGCTCTTTCTTATACTCTTCCAATTGTAATGGTGAACTTTTGAAAACCTGGTAATTAAAAAGATAAATCACTGCGAATGCAAATGTTGCGAGGAACATATACTGCAGCCATGGCGGCATCCCATTGTCGAGTTCCCTGATACCATCATATACATGATCTGTCATAATGGATTCTTCTTCCTCAATTGGAACAGCAGCAACCATTTTTCTATAAAACCAGGATGTTCCTGCTTCCTTTTCACCAACAACTTCTTGTACATCTTCTTTAAAAAATCTTCTTAAAGATCTCAATAAAGTAAAAACAATAATTACTTCTATTAATATAACAGACAACAACAAGTAAAAAACATCAACAGGCATTCTGAAATAGGAAGTTGCGAAAAAAGCCGGAGTTGTTGACTGGGCATTGGTTATTCCCGGCAAGAGTGAAAATCCAAGCAGTATTATGACAGCTGCCGCCTTTCCCTTATTTTTTATTATCCTGTTTTTTGCTACCGCCACTAAGACCTTTCCCAATACCATTATAATCATGCTAAAAACAAAAATGATAAATAGCATGAGGTATAAATAGGGGTTAAACAACAAGCTGTTTTCCATTGGTGCAGGAGTCTTATTCTGCGCTGAAGTTGAAAAGGACGTAAACACCAGTAAGCATAAACTGGTGATGACTTTAAATGATTTATTAATTAGTTTACCGTCAGTCTGCATAATTAATTTATTTATTTTCAATCGTTATTGAATCGTTCAAAGGCATGTTCTCTAATTCAATGATTTCTTCTTTTTTCATTCTGAAAACACGAATACTCAGCACGATAAAAAAGATTACAAAAACCAATAAAGAAAACATAGGATAAATGGCCACTCCTGAAATGGATTGAAGATATTCGCTAAAGTTCATAGTTGCTGTTATTTATTACCTGCTGTTGTTACCTTGCTTAATTTAATATCTGTTCCCAATCTTTGCAGATAAGCGATCAAAGCAATGATTTCCTTGTCGCTCATGATTTGAATTTTCTCTTTTGCAAGATTTTGGGTAATACTTTCTGCCTGCTTATGTAAATCAGTATTAGCAATATTTTCATATCCGGCCGGATATGGAACACCTAAAGTTCTCATCGCATTAATTTTTGCAGGTGTTGAGCTGATATCTAACACATCATCATATAACCAGGTATAAGTCGGCATGATTGATCCCGGTGACATTGAAGTTGGATCCATCATATGGTTAAAATGCCACGAATCAGGATATTTACCACCCTCTCTGTGCAAATCAGGGCCAGTTCTTTTTGATCCCCATTGGAAAGGATGATCATAAACAAATTCTCCAGCCTTTGAATACTCACCATACCGTACTGTTTCACTCCTGAAAGGACGGATCATCTGAGAATGACAAGTATAACATCCTTCCCTTATATATATATCTCTTCCTTGCAGTTCAAGAGGTGTATAAGGCTTAACGCTTGCGATGGTAGGTACATTAGATTTAATCAGGAAAGTCGGAATCAGTTCCACTACACCACCTATTAAAATCACAACCAAACTGAGCACCATAAACTGAACAGGACGGCGTTCCAATGTTCGGTGCCAGTGTTCTCCTTTTTCTTGCTTTGCATGTTTAACGAGTGGGGCTGCTTCTGCTTCCTCATTTTCCAACAAAGAACCCTGCCTGATGGTGGCAATCAAATTATAAGTCATAATGATAACACCTGCGAGATAAAATACACCGCCTAATGAACGCATCACATACATCGGTCTGATGCGTGTTACCGTTTCAAGGAATTGGTATTTCAATAATCCTTCCGGGGTAAACTCTTTCCACATTAAGCTTTGTACGAACCCTGCCCAATACATTGGAATGGCATAAAATAAAATACCTAATGTCCCAACCCAAAAATGCCAGTTCGCCATTTTTTGCGAATACAATTGCGTACGGAACATTCTTGGTATTAGCCAATATAATATTCCAAATGTTAGGAAGCCGTTCCAGCCTAAGGCACCAACATGCACGTGTGCAACGATCCAATCCGTATAGTGCGCAATGGCATTTACGTTTTTCAATGAAAGCATAGGACCTTCAAAAGTTGACATACCATAAGCAGTAACAGCAACTACCATGAATTTTAAAACAATATCCTCGCGTACCTTATCCCATGCTCCGCGAAGCGTTAGTAACCCGTTTACCATGCCGCCCCATGACGGAGCAATCAACATTACTGAAAATGCTACACCCAGTGATTGCGCCCAATCGGGTAATGCTGTATATAATAAATGGTGCGGCCCAGCCCATATATATAAAAATGTCAATGCCCAAAAGTGAACTATCGATAACCGGTAAGAATAAACAGGTCTGTTTGCCGCTTTGGGTAGAAAATAATACATTAATCCAAGGTAAGGCGTGGTAAGAAAAAACGCAACGGCATTGTGACCATACCACCATTGCACCAAAGCATCCTGCACGCCTGCATACAGTGAATAACTTTTTAAAAACGAAACAGGCAATTCAAAAGAGTTAACGATATGAAGAACGGCAACAGTAACCAATGTTCCAATGTAAAACCAGATGGCTACATAAATATGCTTTTCCCTTCTTTTAATGATGGTACCAAACATGTTGATGCCAAAGACCACCCAAATTAATGCAATAGCAATATCAATGGGCCATTCTAACTCAGCATATTCCTTTCCGGTGGTAAACCCTAATGGTAATGTGAGGGCGGCTGATACAATGATCAATTGCCATCCCCAGAAATGCACGCTGCTTAAAAAGTCGCTGAACATCCTGGCTTTGCAAAGGCGTTGAAGAGAATAATAAACACCCATGAAAATACCATTGCCAACAAAGGCAAAAATCACCGCATTGGTATGCAGTGGTCTGATCCTGCCAAAGGTGGTAAAACTGATTCCCAGATTGAATGATGGGAATGCCAATTCGAGGGCAGCCCATAGACCCACCAACATGCCCACCAGGCCCCAAAGCATAGTGGCATAGGCAAAGTTTCTTACTATCTTATTGTCGTACGAGAACTTTTCTAATTCCATATATATTATTCAATATTAATTTGGTTTGGTTGCTCTTTAATTATCGTTTCCTGAACAGGTTTAATGTCATTTTCAAACAGCATCCTGACAGCTGGTGTATAATCATCATCATACTGACCATTTTTAACTGACCATATAAAAGCAATCAGAAAACCGCCTGCAACCAATAAACTTGCCCCTATTAAAATGATGATAACACTCATATTTTATGATTGCGTAAAAATATTTGTCCCCTGAATAAGTTTTGATGACCACTTTCAAATAAAAATATGATTCTTGTCATGCTTTTTTCAGTTTCTAAGTATGAAAAGTTAATCACCTACATGCTTTTTTGATTTTGCACTGTCATTTTAATCCATTTACGCTAGCGATCATATTGCTTGACATTGTAGTAAATAGTACAATACTGATAGAACTCAGCGGCATTAATATCGCTGCAATAACAGGAGCTAAATTACCTTGTAATGCAAAATACAATCCGCCAATATTATAAATCACTGAAATAAAAAAACTAAATAAAATTACTTTTTTCGAACCGGCAGCTACCTTTAAAAAACTATCCAAGTGGTACAGCTGTGACCCCTCCAAAATAGCATCACAAGCCGGGGAGAAATTGTTAATATGATCAGCCACTGCCACTCCAACATCACTGGCCGCCAAAGCACCGGCATCATTCAACCCGTCTCCCATCATTAATACATTTTGCCCATCTTTTCTGAATGCATCAATACGGTTCAGCTTATCTTCAGGCTTCTGGTTGAAAAATAATAGCTCTTCATGATTAAATAAATTTCCCAGGAATTTCCTTTCACCATCATGATCACCGGATAATACAGCCAGTTTATACTTCCCCGATAAATTATTAATCATGGTGTTAAGGCCCTTTCGATAATTATTGGCCACACGAAAAACGCCTTTGCTTTTTCCATTAATACTTAAATAAACTTTTGAAGATGCAACATCACCAAAGGCAGTTGTCCCCGCAAATCCTGCTGAGCCTAGCCTGATTTCATCATTACCTACCCTTGCAAACATTCCATAACCAGGGTCTTCACTAAAATCACTTAATTTTAATTGTTGCATTAAAGGAAAACTGTCCCTGATCATCCTGCTCAAAGGATGAATACTTTGAAAGGTAAGACTTCTTACCAGCTGCATTTCATATTCATTAAGCGCCTCCCCTTCATAATTTGCCTGCTGTAATCCGGTTTCAGTAAGTGTTCCTGTTTTATCAAATACTATTATGTTAATCTTTCCCAATGCTTCAATAACACCCGTATTCTTCAGGTAAAATTTATTTCTTCCAAATATTCTTACGATTGTACCATTGGTGAATGTAGCTGCCAATAGTAAAGCACAGGGACAGGCCACAATCAACGGAGTAGTAATGGCATTTAATGCTTTTGACGGATCTGTTAACATCCAGTATATCCCTGCAAGGAAAGAAGCACTTATTACAGCGATTGAAAAATAACGGCTTACGGAATGAATAAAGGACTTTCTGTCATTTTGCTTTTGCTTGTTAAAAATCTGGTGATTCCATAAGCCCGTAAGATAGCTTTGTGAAACCTTTCGCACCACTTCCAAATCTATGCGCTGACCAATATGCTTACCTCCTGCATAAATAATTTCACCGATACTTTTTTCAACTGCCAATGATTCACCGGTTACAAAACTGTAATCAATAAATGCTTTACCGCTAAACAAGATGGCATCGGCAGGAATAATTTCGTTGTTATGGATGATGATCCTGTCTCCTTCTTCGAGGGCTGATAATGGTTGTTGTTTTTCTGTTCCATCAACCAAAACACTTACTGCAATGGGGAAATACGACTTATAATTTCGGTCGAAGGTAAGTGCGTCATATGTTTTATTCTGAAAATAACGTCCAACCAACATAAAAAACACGATGCCGCTCATACTATCGAGATAACCTGGTCCCCCGGCATAAAGGATTTCATAAAGGCTCCTTACAAAGGTAATGGCAATGGCCAATGCAATAGGCAAATCGATATTAAGGAATTTTTGTTTTAAGCCATCCCATGCAGAAGTGAAAAATTCCGATGCACAATAGAAAAAGACAGGAAGTGAAAGCAAAACATTCAATAACGTAAAATATTTTTTCAGATCAAGTTCCTTCAGATTTCCCGAAGAGAAATATTCCGGAAAACTCATCATCATGATGTTACCGAAACAAAAACCAGCAATACCAATTTTGTATAGTTGTTGATGGTTGACTTTCTTCAACGGACGACCACTCAGGTCTTCCAGATTCAGGTGAGGATCGTATCCAATAGACGAAAGCAAATTAGCCACTTCTCTGAGGGATATTTTTTGTTCATTGTAGATGACAAGCACTTCCTTTTTTAGGAAATCAACCCTTGAACTGATGATGCCGGGATTAATCCTTGGTAGGTTTTCAAGGAGCCAGATGCAGGAACTGCAATGCATCACAGGCAGAAAAAAAGTTACATGCGTTTGTTTTCCATCTGTAAATGATATAAGTTTATTTTTAACTTCAGCATTATCCAGCACAGCAAAAACATCAGAACGACGAGATTCATTCCTGCGCACTCCGGGATGGTCATCATAATTATAATATTCACACAGGTTGTTTTCATTCAACAATTCAAAAACAGTCTTGCAACCAAAACAACAAAATAATTTATCGGCAATACGAATGGATTCATCGGTACACTTTTCCCCGCAGTGATAACATATTAAATCTTCTTTCGTGACTGCACGTTGCATGCGATAACTTGTTTGAATATTAAGTGCCGTTCAAAACTAATCTAAAAAGATGAATCCTAAACAACCTGAAAACTTAACTCAGCAGGCTCAAAAAACGAGGTGAAATGTCGTAAGAACTGTGGCTCTTTGGTGATCCGCAAACCTTTTACCTTATTCTTCGTTGCGATAATCTCATCAAACACTTCAACCACATAATCTATGTGCGACTGCGTATAAACTCTTCTGGGTATCGCTAAGCGAACCAATTCCATCGGTGCAGGAATCAGTTTTCCTGCTTCATCATATTTCCCAAACATTACTGATCCAATTTCAACAGTACGCACTCCACCAATCCGGTATAATTCGCATACCAAAGCCTGACCGGGGTATTGTTCAACAGGAATATGCGGATATAATTTTTTAGCATCAACATATACGGCATGTCCACCAACAGGATAAATTATTGGCACTCCTTTTTTCAATATGTTCTCCCCTAAATATTGTGTACTGCGGATTCTGTATTTGAGATAATCAGGTTCAAATACTTCTACCAGTCCAACGGCAATGGCTTCCATATCTCTCCCTGATAATCCACCATATGTTGCAAAGCCTTCGGTAATGATTAGCATTTGCGTACAAGCATCAGCTAGCTCTTTATTACGCAAGGCAAGGAATCCACCCATATTCACCAATGCATCTTTCTTTGCACTCATGATACATGCATCAGCCAGTGAAAACATTTCCTGTGCAATGGATCGAAATGACTGCTCTGAAAAGCCTTTTTCCTTAGCGTGAATAAAATAACTGTTCTCAGCAATCCTGCAACAATCCAATACAAAAAGTACATTGTATTGTTTGCAAATCTTGCTAACCGCTCTGGCATTTTGCATGCTTACCGGTTGGCCGCCACCACTGTTATTGGTTACCGTAAGAATAACAGCGCCAATATTTTCAGCACCCCATTCCTTGATATGATGTTCCAACTTAACGGTATCTAAATTTCCTTTGAAAGGATAATCGGAAGCGTAGTCCAATGCTTCTGCTACGGGAATATCAATAGCAGCTGCACCACTGTATTCAATGTTCGCACGGGTAGTATCAAAATGTGTGTTACTGATAAAACACTTTCCTTTCTTTCCCAGGTGGCTGTATAAGATACGCTCTGCCGCCCTTCCCTGATGTGTTGGTAATATATATGGCATACCGGTTAAGTCATGCACTGCCTTTTCGAACAGGTCCCAACTGCGCGCGCCCGCATACGATTCATCCCCTTTCATCATTGCCGCCCACTGATTACTGCTCATGGCAGATGTTCCGCTGTCAGTCAAAAAATCGATGATGACCTGGTCCGATTTCAACAAAAAAGGATTGTAGTGTGCATTAACCAAAAACTGTTCCCGCTGCTCCACCGTACTCATGCTAAATGGTTCAACAGACTTAATTCTAAATGGCTCGATGATAGTTTTAAAATTCATACTTTTTTTGATATATAAAGATTAATACTTTAAATAATTAAAATGAATTGATCAAGTCCCAATTCATTGTCATATTTTATTGAATTTTGCCTGAAAAAATCTTAAATACTTAGGTTCAAATAACATTCTCATTCCCTTTATTTTTTTCTTCTTTTGATAAACCGCTTCAACTGACTCAGCTACAACATCCATGTGTGCCTGTGTATAAACCCTTCGTGGTATTGTTAATCTTACCAACTCGAGTTCGGGATAGTAGTGGTCGCCAGTTTCTTTGCTGCGTCCTGCTGATACAATACCTCTTTCCATAGCACGCACTCCGCTGTCAATATATATTTCAGCAGCTAACGCTTGTGCCGGAAAATTCTTTTGTTTTATATGAGGAAGAAATCTTTTTGCGTCAATAAATATTCCATGTCCGCCGATTGGCTTCACAATTGGAACACCTGCATCTATCAACTTATGTCCAAGATATTCCACTTGGCCTACTCTGGCATGGATGTGATTATCATTCACTGATTCCTTAATTCCGATTGCCATCGCTTCCATATCTCTTCCTGCCAATCCTCCATAAGTATGCAATCCTTCATATACAACTACCAAATTACTTGCTTCATCATAAAGCGACTTATCATTTAAAGCAAGGAAACCGCCAATATTTACCAATGCATCTTTCTTTGCACTCATTGTAGCACCGTCTGTCAGAGAACAAATTTCCTTTACAATAGCAGCAATAGATTCCTTTGCATAGCCTTTTTCGCGCAACTGAATGAAGTAGGCATTCTCGGCAACGCGTGTCATGTCATGAATAATTTTAATCTGGTATTTATCTGTGAGCTTCCGTAGTCCACGCAGGTTTTCCAACGAAATGGGTTGCCCTCCGGCCATATTTACAGAGGTCGCAACAGAAATATATGGGATTTTTTTCGCTCCATATTTCTTGATCACATTTTCCAGTTTATTGAGATCCACATTTCCTTTAAATGGATGTTCATTAAGAGAATCATGTGCTTCATCGATGATGATGTCAACAAAAGTTCCGCCGGCCAGTTCCTGATGAAGGCGAGTTGTAGTAAAGTACATGTTACCCGGTATGATATCGCCGGGTTTAATCATGATTTTTGAAATAATATTCTCCGCACCCCTCCCTTGGTGCGTAGGAACAATATGACGATAACCATATACCTTTCGAATGACAGATTCGAGGTGATAAAAATTTTCACTCCCTGCATATGATTCGTCGCCTGTCATCATACCAGACCATTGCTTATCGCTCATTGCTGATGTACCGCTATCAGTTAACAAATCAATATATACATCTTTTGCATGTAATAAAAAAGTATTGAATCCTGCTTTTTCAATCGCTTTCTCTCTTTCCTCTCTTGTGGTCATCTTCAGCAACTCCACCATTTTAATTTTGTATGGTTCTGCCCAAGATCTTTTGCTAATGGTATTCATTATCGACTTTTGTTTTTATAAGTAATTGCAGTTTGGTCAACATAAGTTAAGTACTCCACCAGGTCTTGCTGTTCCATATTGGTCAAATGAAAATTAGGCATACGCTGCGTTCCTGTTTGCAAAAAAGACTTAGCATAATTTGGCCCTTTGCCCGGCTGCGAAATCGTAGTAGTTAACTCAGGGCCGAGGTACCCACCAAGTCCGTAAATCTGGTGGCAGGAAGTACAGTTGTGTTTTTGAAAAAGGTTTTTACCATTGATTGCCTTATTACTCATCGCCACCTCTTTTCCAATGGTACCGCTTGTATAAACCAGAAATGAATAACCTATAAATAAAACAAATAAAATAACAAAGACATGAACCCTTTGCACGCACAATCAATTTAAAATAACCCCGCTCAGCATTCGCTGCATTTCAATGGCACGTGGAAATAGAATATTATTTTCCAGGTGTATATGAACGTGTAAATCTTCTTCAAACAATTTCAATTCGTTAAAACTCAATTTGAAGGTCGTACAAGCATCCATTGGGGGTGAATAGTTCCAGGACAACTTCCTGATCTCATCAAGGAGATTTCCAACTGCCTCATGCTCCTCTTCCATCCTATGTATGGGTGCAAGAATATGAATTTCGGCGTTGGTTTTATTGTTGCTATTAAAAGCAGATTCCAAAGCCAGCATACGCGGAAACAAAACCTGCTCTTCCTTTGCCATGTGTTGCTCCAATTCATTTTTTACTTCATCAAATAATCCCATAATCTTTGGAAGCGCTGTATGTCGTTCACCATGTTTTTCTGAGGCTTTCTTCAAATGCATTTCAATTAACGGAATATGCTCTTTAACAAAACGATGGTGTGTATTTAATATATATAATATAAGGTCTGACAAGCTCATTTCATCAAATCTTATTGATGAAGTTGGCCCATCATTTAGAAACAACGAATTCAATTCATTTGTTATAATCAATAGTTTATCCTTGTTACCTCCTATCACTTTCGACAAAGTTTGCTTGCCGCCACAACAGAAGTCAAGGTTGTATTTTTCAAAAACGGCAGCAGCCTGAGGCTTCAATGTAACAATTTTTGCCAATGACAAATCTTCAATATTTTCCATATTCTTATTTATTTAAGATTACCATATATCATGGTCAGCAGGATTTTCTTTTTCCGCCTTTAATTCTTCTTCCAAACTTCTTCCCTCCTCATTTTGCTGGTCTAATGTCCAGCTATCTGTAGTAGAAGTCTCCAACCAGACTTTTCCGGATTTTCGGAACACCTGAATATACAATCCATATTTCAGCTCAAAATCGCCTTCTAGTTCCTGCACTGTTTCTGTACCATACACGGAAATTTTACCATGTTGCTTTACTTTCTGGATATCAATCAATTTGGTATCCTTATCAATGAACATTTTCTTCTTTGCACTGCCAATCCCTGCCTGATGCTTCTCCTTAAAAAATTCTATTTTTAAATAAGGAAATACATTACAGAACTTCTCCTGAATGCCTTTAATGGTTTGATGCTCCTGAATCATTAAATAATGCAACTCGCTCATAAATATTTTTTATTAAATGTAAAATGCTACTCCTCCTGAGATAGTTCATCCTGTTTTCGTTCACTCCTTTTCGCTTCCGGACTGGTAAATTTCTCCATAAAAGATTTTACTTTATCCAGTAATGAATCAATAAAATCATACACCTTGTGCTCAATTTTTCTCTCCGTTTTTAAAATAAACCGCTGCACAAGTAGTGATAAACCAATGGCCATTCCATCTTTCATAAACTCATTGCCGGTCATTTTTACTCCAGTAAAAGAAGAAAGACTATTGACAAGCAAATTAACAGGCTTCAGATTTTCGCTTATAACAAGAACTACTTTTCGAAGATCCTTTTCCTGATCCTTTACCTTTACTTTCAAACGTACGATTTCTGCATGCAGCTGTGTGACATTCTCAATCTTCTTCATAAGCGGCCTCCTCCAATGCATTTTTAACAACAGTATTCATGATTGGAACTTTTAGCCATTTTTCTCTTTTGACATAAAGCACCAATCCTAATAAAAGATAAAGCAACCCAACAGCACCGAAGCCCAAATATGTTTTGCCGGTATACATTGAAATGAAATAAGCCAGTGAGAGATTTATAAAAACAAAAAACAGTAAGAAAAAAATAAATATGACAGCATTAGATATAATAGATGCCGCCACTTTACTGCTTTTTTCTACCAACACAAGTTTAACATATTCTTGCCTGGTTTTCAAGTGATCCCCTAATTTGTCAAGAACTTCATCAATATATTTTTTTTCTTCACGCATAATTTTTAGTTTTTAGTTCGACGTAAAGTTAACAATTGATTTAGAGCAACGGATAAGAAGTTTTATTAAAAGAATGGAAAACCAGCAATGGAATGCGCGTGTGAAACGCCAACTTTCGGCTCATGCTGCTTTCTGTAAAACGTTCAAAGAAATTTTTTCTGCGTGAAGCTACAGCCAGTAAATCAACACCTCTTGATTCAACATATTCTTCCAGGGCATGTTCGATGTTATGTCCTTCTATTAACTTGAATGAAATATGTTTATAAGGAATATTCATTTTGACCTGACTGGAAAAATCTTTCATCAGCTGATCCAATACTGATTGTTCGCCACGCTCTTCTACATGCAATACTTCAATCTCCGGATTAAATGGTTTTAATAACTCAGTTAACTGAAACAGTGTTTGAAAATCATTTTCTAAAAAGGAAGTTGCAAAAACAACACGGCTAAAGGACTTATATTTCGCTTCTAAGGGAACCGCTAACACGGGTATGGAAGATTTTCCTATTACAGATGCTGTATTACTGCCAAAAACATTGCTGCCAATACCATGTGCCCCGCGTGTACCCATTACTATCATATCCGCTCCTGAACTAGCACTGGCATTTATAATTTCATCCACAATCAACCCTGTAGACAAACTTTTTTCAATCATTACCCCGGGATGGTCCTTCTTAAGATCTAGGATAACTTGCTCCATTTCTGTCTTTACATCGGTTGCGATTTGTGCTTGCAAATCAGTTACCACATATTCATTAGCACTAACAATGGGCACTTTGCAAACGTGATGTATTAAAATCCTGGAATTGATCCTTTCCGACATGGCAGCAGCATATTCAAAAGCCATCCTGCTGTTTGACGAAAAATCGAAGGGTATAAATATTTTCTTAATAGGCTTAAACTCCATAAAAAACTCCTTTCATTTTAATCCTACAAAAATATTTTATCCTTTTGGTTAAATACATGATTTATATCATATCATGAATTGATATGCATCAATTTTGAACGCTTGACCAATGGTATCTTTACCCTTGGTAATATTACCATTCAAGACCCTATTATAAGACTGAACAAGTCAAATTATGAACCGTCGGATTTACATACCAAGCATCCTGGTTTCTACTATCATATTGGTTCTATGTGACCTGTGGCTTACCGGTGATCACCATTTTGAATTCACCTATGGCTTGCTTGTGCTTTTATCTATTTGGATGCACAGCAGGAAAATCACAATACAAATTGGCTTAATGAGTTCTGCCATCATCCTTGTCAGGTATTTAATTAATGTGCGCTATTTAGTGGCTCAAACAGAATTAACATCAGTATTTATTCCTTTATTTTTTACCTGGGCCTTTGTATATGTAGTGACATTGTATAAGGGTGAACTGGAAAAATCAAAAACAACCAATGAACGTCTTACTGCGATGTTCAGGAATGCTACTGAAGGAATTATCATTAGCAATACGAAAGGTGAAATAGTGATGATAAACCCCCATGCCGAGTTGATGTTTGGATACGACAAAGGGGAATTGCAAAATAAGCAAATAGAACAACTTATTCCCGATCGATTTGGGCACAAGCATTTTGAACTACGAAAGAAATACTATGGTGAAAAAGACTCAAGACCAATGGGAAATGGGGGCGCACTATTTGGAAGAAGGAAAAATAAATCAGAACTTCCATTGGAAATAAGCCTCAGCACCTTTAACATTAATACAGATTTATATATCATCAGTTTTATCATCGATATAACTGAACGAAAGAAACAGGAAGAAGCTATCACAAAGGCGAATGAAGAACTGGAAACGAGGGTATTGCAAAGAACACAAGAGTTGGCATTGACCAACAAAAATTTAAATAATGAAATAAAAGATCGTCTCCGGGTGGAAGATGCGCTTCGTAACAGTGAACGCTTATACAACGTTATGGCCAGTCACTTTCCAAACGGCTTCATCTGTGTCATCAACCGATCTTACCGATGTGTTTTTATTGATGGGATAGAATTGCAGGATTTAGGTTTTACAAGAGAGCAGATGGAAGGTACACCCATTTTTGATTTCCCGATACTGCCATGGGATGAAGTGATGAAATCACAACTTTCAAAAGTATTTGACTGGAAAAGCTCCTCATTTGATACAGAATGCAACGAACGAATTTATTCCGTTAATGCCGTTCCATTACCTGATGCGAAAGGTTTTGTTAATGAAATATTACTAGTTGTTCAAAATGCAACAGAGATGCGTACCTCAGAGCGTGAAATTCAGGATGCGCTTAAAAAAGAAAGGGAGCTTAATGATCTAAAATCAAAATTTGTTTCCATCGCTTCTCATGAATTTCGGACTCCTTTAAGCACCATTTTAAGTTCTGTCACACTTATAGAAAAATATGATCAACCTGTAGATGTTGAGAAAAAAACCAAACATATTGAACGTATTAAATCATCTGTAAAAAACCTTACAGAAATACTAAATGATTTCTTATCGCTTGAAAAACTGGAAGCCGGAAAAGTCGAACTAAATCCAAGCGGGTTTGATCTCGTTGCCTTTTCAAAAGATCTATGTGAAGAAATGCAAATAATGGCGCGTCCTGGTCAGCAAATCGTTTATCACCACGAGGGTGAATATAAAAAAGCAGTACTTGATAAACAGTTGCTGCGCAATGCCTGCATCAACCTGCTGAATAATGCCATTAAGTATTCTCCGGATGCTACACCCGTTGAATTCACAACAAGCTGCAATGGCGAGATTGTGATCTCCATTAAAGATCACGGGTTGGGAATACCGGTAGAAGATCAACAACATCTCTTCGAACGCTTTTTCAGGGCAAGAAATGTTACTGCCATACAAGGCACAGGACTTGGTTTGAATATCGTTAACCGATATATAAAACTAATGAATGGTAGTATGAATTACCATAGCGCCGAGAATATAGGAAGCGAATTCATCATCCGTTTTCCTCAAACTATAAGTCATGAATCATAGTGAATTATAAAGCAACTTGAAAAGTTTAAATTTAATAACTAATTTCGGAAAATATGAGCAAGATACTGTTAATCGAAGATAACCTGGAAATGCGTGAGAACACCGCAGAAATGCTGGAGTTGGCCAATTATCATGTTGTTTCTGCACCCAATGGTAAGGTAGGCGTTGAAATGGCTTCCAGCGAAAAACCGGATCTGATTATTAGCGACATCATGATGCCTGAACTTGATGGCTATGGTGTATTGTATTTACTTAGCAAGCATCCGCAAACTGCAGCTATACCTTTCATTTTCCTGACAGCCAAAGCAGAAAAAACAGATTTACGTAAAGGAATGAACCTTGGTGCCGACGATTACCTTACCAAACCATTTGATGAAATGGAATTGCTTCAGGCTGTGGAGATGCGTTTGAAGAAAAGTGAAACGTTTAAAAAGGAATTTGAAAAAAATATTGATGGCCTCAATGAATTCATCAACAATGCCAGGGGATTGGAAGAGCTTAACAAACTTTCTGAATCAAGAAAAATTTATTCCTATAGAAAGAAAGATTTTATATACCTGAGCGGTGATGAACCCAAAGGCGTTTTGTTTATCAATAAAGGAAAAATAAAAACTTACAAAGCACATCCTGAAGGTAAACAATTGATCACAGGAATTTTTAATGAAGGTGAATTTATTGGTTATAATGACTTGATTCTTGAGTCAGATTATCAGGAAAGTGCCGAAGCCATGACAAACTGCGAAATCAGCATCATTCCAAAAAATGATTTTTTTTCTCTTCTTTATTCCAACAGGGAAGTAGCTGCAAGATTTATCAGAATGCTCAGCAACAATGTGAGTGAGAAGGAAGAGCGACTGATGAATCTCGCTTATAACTCCGTTCGTAAACGAGTTGCAGATGCTTTGCTTATTGCACAGTCACGTAATAATGGAGATGATCATTTTTCCATTTCCCGTGAAGACCTTGCCAGTGTTGCAGGTACGGCTACTGAAACAGTAATCCGTACCCTCAGTGATTTTAAAGAAGAAAAACTGATTGACATCAGGGATAAACAAATTCAGATTTTACAGCATGATAAGCTGGCAAGGTTGAAGAATTAAACACTTCAATAAGTTTATTTCCTGTACAATTCAAAAGATTTTCTTTCCAGGTCTTCTCTCCAATTGGGATGTGCAATTGCGATCAATGCCTTTGCACGCTGTGCCAGGTTTTTTCCGTAGAGATCTGCAATGCCGAATTCAGTAACGATATAATGAACATGAGCTCTTGTTGTTACCACACCTGCACCCTGCTTTAACATCGGAACAATTTTAGAGATTCCCTTATTTGTTATGGATGTTAATGCGATAATTGGTTTACCACCTTCGCTTAAAGATGCACCACGCATAAAATCCATCTGCCCACCTACTCCACTGTAAATCTGCGATCCAATGGAATCAGCACAAATCTGTCCGCTCAGATCAATTTCAATGGCACTGTTGATAGCTGTTACTTTATCATTTTTCCTGATCACAGAAGTATCATTCACATATGCCACGTCGAGCATGGCCACCATCGGATTGTCATGAATAAAATCGTACAACTTTTTTGTACCCATGGCAAAAGCAGAAACAATCTTTCCCGGATGCCTTTTCTTAACGCTGCCATTAATCACACCTGCTTCAATGAGCGGCAACAATGCATCAGTAAACATCTCTGTATGCACGCCCAGATTTCTATGATTGATCAGGTGTTTACATGCAGCACCGGGAATACCACCAATACCGGTTTGCAATGTAGCTCCGTCTTCAACTATGGAAGCGATATGTTTACCAATGGCATCTTCAGTTGCAGTAACAGTAATGTCATTGACCTCTGGAATTTTAACATCTGCAAAAGCAGCGGCTGTAAAACGGCTGAAATGTATTTGGCCATCGCCATGAGATCGCGGCATGTTTGGATTTACCAATGCCAGTATTTTTTTTGCAGTATCTACTGCCGCACGTGCAATATCAACTGAAATACCCAGTGAACAAAAGCCATGCTTATCGGGCAATGAAACATGAATGATGGCTGTATCAATGGCCACCACGCCTTTTCGGAACATGGCAGGAATCTCACTGAGAAAGACCGGAATATACTGCACATTCTCTGTACCAACATAAGGACGTATATTCCCGGCAATAAAAAAACTGTTCACATGAAAGGATTTCGCATAAGCCGGTGTTGCGTAAAGTGCCGCCCCTTCAGTATGAAGGTGAACCACCTCTACATTTTCAAGTTCATCTTTCCGACGGCACATGGCATCCACCAATAAAACAGGAGTCGCTGCTCCGCCGTGAATAAACACGCGCTCATTGCTATTGATATGTTTTACTACTTCTTCAGTTGACTGGTAATTTATCATTATATATATAGAATCACTTTTTAATTTCCTGCCTTTTCTTTTCTTCTTCCTTAAAATATTTCCTGAATAAAGCATTACTCCTCATTGCTTTCAGGTTTTCATTGAGATTGTATGAACTCTGATTGATGTTGTCCAGCGTATTCTTGAGATCATTGGTCATTGAAGTATCCTTTGAAAGTGCATAAACCATTCCGTTTTTATCATTCAACCCTTCTGAAAATTTTTCCAGTTGTTGTGTGATCTGCACCAGGGTATCCGCAGCTTCAGCTATATGACTCATGATTACTTTCACCTGACCTGCTGTGGCAGTGTCACTGATCAGCTGACCCAAAACTCCTTTGCCTGATGATACTCCATGTACCATTTGAGCAACTTCCATTGATATTTTCCTGGTATTTTCAGCTGTCGTTTGAAATTCTTTTATTGTTGTTCGCACAGAACCGGAAATATTCGGATCACTCAGCAAATTACCCAATCCATCAGGTTTATTAATTTTTTGGGTAAGCGACCTCAGATCGGTTGTAATAACTGCCAGGTTATCATTGGTAACATTCAAAGTATGCATCATGTCATCCGTTTCAATTGGCAGTCTGGCTATTAGTATGTCTCCTTCCTGTATTCGCTGAGACGGGACAGCGGATGAATTAATATTAAGGAGTTTATTGCCCATCAATCCATCAGTACCAATACTTACGATTGCATTTTTGCCGATGAATTTTTTTGCATCTTCTTCAACCAGCATTACAACCTTAATGGTGCTGTCATTTTCAATATTGATTTCTTCAACTGTACCAATATTGATGCCGCCATAACGCACATTGTTTCCCGGCATCAGGCCATTCACATTTCTAAATACAACGGACACCCTGAAGGTAGAGCCAAACAGATTATGCTTGCTGCCCAATAAATATAACGTAACAATTAATATTACAGTACCGGCAACAACAAACAAGCCCAGTTTTACATGATTCATTTTTTTATTATTCATCGCTTTATGTCATTCAAAAAATTGTTTTACAATCGGAACATCTGATTTTTTCAACTCTTCATAAGTACCCGAAGCATAATTTTTCCCTTCATGAAGCACTATTATTTTATTGGCCGTCATTTTTGCAACAGCCATATCGTGCGAAATAATGATGGAAGAAGTCTGATATTTTTGCTGCAATTCAAGCATGAGATGGACAATCTCACGTCCTGTAATCGGATCCAGACCAGTGGTAGGTTCATCGTATAAAACTATTGCCGGCTTTAAGATGAGTGTTCTTGCCAGACCGATACGTTTGCGCATCCCTCCCGACAATTCTGCAGGCATCATATCGATGGTATGCAGCAATCCTACGTTACTCAGCGCTTCAGTAACTAAAGCATTCACCTCTTCCTTACTCTTTTTAAACCAGTGCCTGCGCAACGGGAATTCAATGTTTTCCCTTATCGTCATCGAATCATATAAAGCATTGCTCTGAAAAAGAAAACCGATCTGCACCCTTATTTCATCGAGTTCAAGGTGTTCAAGATCGGGAATATTTTTACCAAATACTTTTATCGTTCCTTCTTCCGGTTGCAATAATCCAACGATGCATTTGATGAGCACTGATTTGCCTGAACCCGAACGGCCCAACACAACGATATTTTCACCCTTGTATAAATCCAGGTTAAAATCAACCAATACCTTGTGGTCGTGAAATGACTTATGGAGATTTCGAATGGACATCACCGGTTCGTCCTTGTTAATTATTTTCAAATTCACATCCATTTCAACGGTCGCTTGCATAACCTGCTAATTTAAGCCCATTATATCTGTTATCTGCACTGCTATCAAATCAAGAATAAAAATAAATAAAGATGAAACAACAACGGAAGAGTGAGCTGAACGTCCTACTCCTTCTGTACCCTTGCTGGAATTGTATCCTTTGTAACAACCAATGATGCCAATGGCAAATCCAAAGAAAAAAGATTTAATAAAGGATGGAATGAAATCACTAAACTCCAGTGTATCGAATACTTTATGATAATATAGATTCCAACTCACCACATCATTTATATTCACACCCAGGTAAGATGCGTACAATGCAACTGCATCTGCAAGCAATACCAAAACAGGAAGCATGAGTGTTGTTGACAGCACGCGTGTAACCACTAAATACTTAAAGGGATTGGTTCCTGACACCTCCATAGCATCAATCTGTTCAGTTACTTTCATTGAACCTAACTCAGCACCAATGCTGGACCCAATTTTTCCCGCACAAATCAATGCAGTAATAACTGGTCCGATTTCCCTGATAACTGAAACAGCTACCATTGCCGGTAACCATGATTCCGCACCAAATTCCTCCAGGGTTGGTCTCGATTGAATAGTTAACACCAATCCCATAATAAATGCAGTGGTAGCGACTAACGGTAAAGATTTATTCCCATTAATGAGGCATTGCCTTAAAAATTCCCGCCATTCATACCTCGGTTTAAAACCTTCACTGAAAAAACGGCCTGTAAACTGGGCAATCTCGCCAACTTCATTGAAAAACTGAATTAGTGATTTAGGCGGTCTGAACATAAAGTTTTTTCAAATTTCTGCCATTTCTTAAAATCAATATGACGAAAATAGATAAACAATGCAATAAAAAATAATTTAAATCACTATTCAACCGCCGTATGTAACACCATCAAAGGAGTTGCTGCATGATAAGCCATCTTCTTCGTCAGGCTTCGGTTCAAAATCCTGTCCATCAACGAACGCTCCCGCATGTTCACTACCAAGAGATCGGCATTGATTTCCTTCGTATAAAAATTAATGCCTTCAAAAACATTTTTATGTTCCAACAATTTCATCGATATATTATTGTATCCGCTTTGTTCTATCACGTTTTGCCTGAATTTTTCTATTTCAACATGTTGATGCCGTTTACCATGCTCAGCTGTTATGATATGAAGTATGATTATCTCCGCTTCAAATTCTTTCGCCAAATCAGCAACCTCCATACTGTTATCCAGGTCATCTATTCCGAAATTAACTGCAAAAACAATCTTATTCATTTGTTTAAAAGTTGCCATTCCGGGAATCACCAATACCGGGCAACCTGATTTACCAATCACAGCGGAAACATGTTTACCTGCTACCAGGTGATGCATCGTATCATCGCCATAGGATCCCATAACAACCATACTACATTGTGTTTGGGTTTCCATGCGTAATATTTCGTTATTAGAATTTCCCATAGCAACCTCTATTTTAAACTTCATTTCTGGATATTGACTACTAAAATTATCGTGTAACTGGTTCAATGTATTCAACGCAGTTTCACGGAACTCATCATCAGGTGGCATAATGGGTACATCAGTTACAGGCATGGGAACTTCATAAGCGTGAAACAACAATATTTCACCATTCAATTTCTTGTTCATCTCGACAGCAAATTTTAGTGCATTCTCCGCTGTCGGAGAGAAATCGGTAGGTACCAGGATCGTTTTCATGATGTGATATTAAGTTGTTTACATGATGTGATATTAAGTTGTTTAATTATATTAAGTACTCATTCAAATATACATTTTACTGAGTCACCCATCCGCCATCTACTGCCAATGCATGCCCTGTAACAAATGAGGATGCCTCGGAACAAAGCCACAATACTGCCCCTGCCACTTCTTCAGGTTGGCCTAATCTACCGATTGGTTCCTGACTGGCAAATTGCTGCTCGACCTCTTTATTATTTCCTGTAAACCGGTCTATCATGGGAGTTTTAATTACACCGGGACAAACAGCATTGACTCTAATGTTTTGTTTGGCATATTCCAAAGCTGCGGTTTTAGTCAATCCAATTACTCCGTGTTTGCTTGCAGTGTATGGCGATAAGTTCGGAAAACCAACAAGTCCAGCAATAGAAGCGCAATTGACGATAGATCCCATACCAACTTTCAACATTTCCGGTATTTCATACTTCATACACAGCCAAATACTTTTCAGGTTTACATCAATAGTATGATTCCAATCTTCTTCCTTTATTTCAGTTATGTTACCTGCTATACCTTCAATTCCAGCATTGTTGTAAGCAACATCCAATCTTCCATATTTGGCAATAGTTTGATCTATGAGATTCTTTACATCGGCAGCAGATGACACATCGCATTTGATATAGGTTGCCTTTCCACCGGATTTAATAATCTCCTCCACCACTTCCTTACCATCAAAAACATCTGCAACAATCACGTTAGCACCCGCTTTAGCAAATGCAATAGCTGTTGACCTTCCAATTCCAAAAGTACCACCGGTAACAATAGCCACTTTCCCTTCAAATTGCTTTTCCATAACTCAGTTTATCCACGCAAAATTATCATGGCATTAAGTTAACAATCATGACTACTCTCAGCATAAATACTGACGCATATCATCTATGATATGAGCTCTTAGATGCTTAAACGTTGCTTTGAAATCAATTGCTTTTCCAATTCCTCAAATCATTTGCAATAATTACTAAAATCTCCAATTTTTTTTGCAATAAATGATTAAAAACCAAAAATGATGGTGTTTAATATGCAGGATTTCACCATAAATATAAGTCAAGAAAGGGAATTAATGAATTTGTAACAAATAACTCCTAATCAATCATTTTTCTAATTAGGAGTAAGGAATCGTTTGATAACATATTTGTCGGGCAGTTTAAATCAAGTTAAACAAAAGTTGTCGTTACTGCAAACACAAAGAAAATACTTGACAAAATAAAAATAACAAAACAAATAAATGTTGAATGTAGCTATGATCTTGCTCGCACTATTACTTTATCAGCTCTTCTTCCCCTTAATATCTACAAAAGGAGCCAAAAGTGATAAAGAAATAAACCATATTATTAAAAACAATATGATTTTGAAAAATCGTATTGCGGGATTCCTTTTGTTTGGAACCGTTGCATTTGTTATTGACTGGTCTAGATCATTTCAAAGCATCAACAGTTTTTACATGTCGGAGATTCATTTCCTTTGGCTTTTGGGCATTGGTATCATGTTACTTATAGTGGTAAACATTCTTACTGCCAACCCAAAGAGTATTAAATATTACCCGCAACTTCATTTTCAAAATTGGAACTGGAAACCTCATTCTTTAAATGCTTTTACCTGGATAGTTTATCTATTTTCTTATGAATGGTTATGGCGTGGCGTATTGCTGCATGAACTACGACTAGTATTTAACCCGGAGTTTTCAATCCTGATTAATGTGTCCTGCTATGCCTTACTACATTTATTCAAAAGCAAAGAAGAAGCACTGGCCTCTATTCCATTTGGAATTGTGCTTTGCATATTGGCTTTAGCAATGCAAAGTTTCTTACTTCCATTTCTGCTGCATATAATGCTTGCATTGAGTTTTGAATATGGTTGTATAAAACAACTTCAAAGTCAAAATCTAAAAAATATAAGTCTATGAAAATATTTCTAACCGGCGGAACCGGATTTATTGGAGGACAATTATTAAAAACATTGCTTGAAAAAGATTTAATCGTACATGCACTCTGCAGAAACTTTGCAGGACGCGACTTACCAAAACACAAGAATTTATTTTGGTTTGAAGGTGACTTACTCGATACGGCAAGCATTGAACAAGCAATGAGCGGTTGTGATATCGTTTTTCATACGGCTGCCTATGCAAGAGTTTGGGCAAAGGACCCTGAAGTATATTATAAGCAAAATGTAATAGCCACAAACAATTTATTAGACGTAGCCTTGCTATTAATGGTAAAAAAGGTAATTATTACCTCTTCAGCAGGAGTTATTGGCCCATGGGGTGATGTGGTGGCCGATGAAACCAGTAAACGCCTCATCCCCTTTCTCAATGAATACGAAGAAACAAAAGCAATGGCAGAAGAAATTGCTTTACAATATACCGATCTGGGGCTGCAAATTGTATTGGTGAGCCCAACCAGGGTTTATGGCTCAGGTAAAGCAAGCCGCAGCAATCCCACTTTAACCTTAATTAAATTATTACTCCGAAAAAAAATATTCTTTATTCCCGGAGCAACAAAAGGGATTGGTTGTTACAGCTTTATTGAAGATGTAGTAATGGGGCATTTGTTGGCTATGGAAAAAGGAAGAAGTGGCGAAAAATATATACTGGGAGGAGAAAATGTTTCTTATAAAACTTTTATCAATGCTACACTAAAAGTATCCAATAAAAAAACGATCCTAATTCCGCTTCCGGCAGTTTTTATGAAGCTATTTAGTTATTGGGAACTTATGAGGGCCCATCTCTTCGATTATGAACCATGGTTGACGCCAAAGTGGTTGCATAAATATAAATACGATGCCGCTTTCAGTAGCGATAAAGCGAAATCTGAATTAGGTTATCAAATCACCCCGCTTGTAACAGGGTTAAAAAAAACCGTTGAATCAATTCAATTCTCTCCTAATAAATAATATATATATCATGAAAAACAACAGTTATACATTTATCACCGGAGCCAGCAGTGGGATCGGAAAATCATTGGCAACAGAATGCGCCAAAAGACGGATGAATCTCGTATTAATTGCATTGCCTCAAACGGGATTGCCTGCTGTTGCGCATGCTTTCCAATTAAGATATGATATTGAGGTAATTGCATTAGAAGGCGACCTAACAGAAATCAGTTTTATTTATTCATTGGCCAACCATTTAACTACAAACAATATCAGTCTTAGCATGCTTATCAATAATGCCGGCATAGGATATGAAGGAAAATTTGATGAATTGACTGTTGATTTTTGCAACAAGTTAATGTTGCTTAACATGCAGGCCACAGTGTTGCTCAGCAGGCTTTTAATCGAGAACCTGAAAAAATGCGAATCATCATTCATTCTGAATGTCAGCAGCATGGCATCCTTCACACCAATGCCCTATAAATGCATGTATGCTGCCTCCAAATCATTTGTCTTCTCCTTCAGCAGGGCATTAAGGAATGAGTTAAATGAATCCACTATTTCAGTAAGCGTATTATGCCCCGGTGCTGTTCCAACCAATGAAATGACGAAGAAACTGATAGCGTCACATGGCTTTTATGCAAAATTCTTTACTGTAGATGCTGATGAGCTGGCAATAATTGCAATTAGGGAAACATTAAGAAAGAAAGCAGTGATTGTACCTGGATTTGGGAATAAACTGAGCATGTATTTTATGAAAATTATTCCCCAATCAATACAGCTTTCCGTGTTAGCCAATCGCTATGCTAAATTAAACACCTCCATTTCATAATCAAAAATAATTACAGCTATGTTAGATGTTGGATATATTTCAATACCGGTATTTATTCTTGTCATGCTTTTAGAAGTATTTATCAATCAAAAAGAAAGTCTGTTACTGTATGAGAGGAACGACAGCTTAATGAATTTGCTTACCGGACTGGGGATGTTACTTTTTGGAATACTTTTAAAATTTGTTGCACTCTTCTTTTTCCAATGGGTGTATCAATTTCGGATTTTTGAACTGGAAAACACAATATGGGTTTGTATTGCTGCACTATTTGCGTGCGATTTGGTGTTTTATATATTCCATGCATTGGGTCATGTTTGCAGAATATTCTGGGCCAACCATATTGTACACCACTCTTCAAAATATTACAATTATACAGTGGGTATCCGCAACCATTTTATGCATCTTACCTATCGTTTTTTATTTTGGTCGCCACTTTGCCTTATTGGGTTCAACCCCTTTCTAATTATTTTCATTGACAACAGCACGAGCCTGTACCAATTCCTATTACATACACAGCTCATAGGCAAGCTAGGCCCGCTTGAATGGATCCTGAATACGCCATCACATCACAGAGTACACCATGGGTCCAACAAGCAATACATTGATAAAAATTTTGGCGGCTTATTCATTATTTACGATAAACTATTTGGAACATTTTGCGAAGAACAGGAAAAACCGGTTTATGGAATTACTACAGAAGTAGATAATCGAAGTCCTGTAAAAATTGTATTCCAGGAATATACAGAACTGTTTAGAGAAGTAAAAAAAACCAATGCGTTTTTTCCAAAAGTAAAATTGTTGTTTTCTAACCCATGTAACAGTCAAGCTGAAAAAACAAATGGATAACATTGATCATCAAAAAATCGAGCAAATGAAGTATTTAGTGATTGGTGCAGGCCCGTGCGGACTAGTCATTGCAAAATTCTTAAAAGATGCCGGCATCGAATACGAACAGGCAGAAGCTGATGACGACATTGGCGGCAACTGGTATCACGGCGTATATCAGTCTGTCTTTACAGACGCTGACAAAAGCACTATGGAATTTCCCTTTTTCCCGATGCCAAAAGATTATCCTCATTTTCTATCAAAAAAACAAATGTTAAAATACTACCAGGATTTTGCTGATCATTTTACCTTGAGAAATGAAATACGGTTTAATACAACGGTAAGCTGGATTGAAGCGATCGAAGAAAATAAGTGGAAAGTGTATTTCCAAGATGGAAGCAGTTATATATATAAAGGAGTCATTATTTGCAATGGTCATCACTGGGACATGCAATTTCCACAACTCCCGGGAAATTTCAGCGGAGAACTCATTCATTCCAAACAATATAAAACGCCATCACAACTTCTATATAAAAGAGTGCTGGTTATTGGAAGCAGGAATTCTGCAGTTGATATTGTTTGTGAAGCGGCCCGTTCGGGGCGATCAGCTGTTTTAAGTGTGCGTGATAGTCCATGGATTATGCCCAAAGCATTCATGGGGAAACCATTAAGTAAATATTCGTCATCACTTCCTGATTTCATCAAGCCTATCCTTTCAAGATTATTGGTGCGATTAACTTTTGGCAAACATCAATACTACAACATGCCTGATCCAAAACATAAACTGTTTTCCAAATTACCTACCATGAGTGAAGAATTGCCTTATTATTTAAGACATGGCCGTGTAATAGTAAAACCTGCAATCAAAAACATTATTGATAATACCGTAATTTTTGATGATAACTCTTCACAAGAATTTGATTTAATCATTGCAGCAACGGGTTATAAACTCAGTTTTCCTTTTCTACCTAAAGAATTATCAAGGACCGATGAAAACAACTTATTGTGTTATGGGTACTCGGCCTATAAAGATTATAAAGGATTATTCTTTTTTGGCTGGCCGCAGGTGATTGGTGGCATTGGTATTCTATCTTCTTCAATGGCAAAAGGATTAATTGACCTTATCAGACTAGAAGAGTGTACTGAGCAGCCATCAGGAAAAGTGCTTGAAGAGATGGGTGATCAATTAAGCAATACCTATCGACCAACAGCAAACCAGATTTTTCAATGGGTTGCCAAACATAGTTTGGCAAAAATGATGAAGGCGGCTGCAATATTTAAAAATGAAGTGCCGCACAGGAATCAACTTACTGCTGAATTGACTAGCAATGTGAACAAACATTCACCTGTTTATTGACCGTTTAATTAACAAATCTTATGGAATAAATTCAAAATGAAAAATGTACCCGGGACGAGGATACTATAATTCTTTTCAGTATGCTTTCTTTTGCCATCCTCCACTCTATGAATTGCAATTACACTCTGTAATTTCAGGAAAGCCAAAAGTAACGAAAAGTAAAGAAGCGCAAAAAATGTTTAAGTAAATGTTTAAGTAAAATGCTTTTACCCTATCTTTAATCCCGGGAAATGACATCATACTATGAACACAACTTTCAACCTATGGCTGAATAACAAGCCTAATAAGGATGGCCGGATTAATATTTTCATCCGTACCACTCAAAACAGAAAACATAAATTAGTTAAGTCAGGGGTATCTATTGCCAAAGTATCGGACTTTGATCCAAAAGGTACGCGGGGCAATTGGATACGCGGGCGAAGTATTGAAGTTAAGAAAGCCAATATCCGGCTAAAAGAAAAGCTGGCAGAATTGGAAACAATTTTAGAACAACTTGAAAAGGAAGAAAAAAACCCTAGTAAGGAAAGATTGCTGAAAAAATTTGAAGGGGATTTTCAGGGTAATTTTTTAGCATACCTGAAAAAGATTTTAGACAGGCTTGATGCGGGCGGGAAATACAGATCCTTTAAGCGATATAATCAGCTTTACAATAAGTTAGTTGAGTTTGAAGGATCTAATACAATTCCCTTTGATCAGCTTACTGTAAGCTATCTAAAAGACTTTCAATCCTACTTATCAAACCTGCATCAGAATAGCATCTATGAACATTTTAAAAATCTGAAGGCCACTTTTAATGCTGCCATTCAGGAACAGATCATCGCACCTGAAAAAAATCCTTTTATTTTCTTCAAAGTATTTCAGACATCAACTAACAGGGAAAAGCTATCTGAAGATGAATTAGACAGGCTGAAAGCATTGGAACTGACTGAAGGCTCTTTACTATGGCATAGCCGGAATTATTTTTTCTTTTCATTCTTTACCGGGGGCATCAGGGCGGGTGATCTTATTGCTATGAAATGGGAATCCATCGCTGATGGCAGGTTAAGTTATGTAATGGCCAAAACCCGCAATAGCAAGCTGATAAAAAAACAGATCCCGTTAATTGCTGAAGCTGAAGCCATATTAAGCCATTACAGGAAGGATGATTCCCGCGCTGATCAATTCATCTTTGGTTTATTGAAAGAAGAATATAGTAAGCTAATTGACAATGAAAACAAAATTAAGTCAGGGCATGAAAAAAAGGTTTACAATGCAATAGCAAGCCGGAATACTATCCTTAACAGGGATCTGAAAAAATTGGCTGCATTAGCTGACATTACCAAACCATTGACTTTTCACATCGCGCGCCATTCCTTCGCTGACTATGCAATTAAGAAAGGCATCCCTCCCCGGGCATTACAGGAAATTTTAGGCCATCAAAAATTTGAAACAACTGAAAGAACATACATCAACAGCCAAAATAATCAGCTTGTAAATGATGCAATGAAAAACTTATTCAATAAATAATATGAAAGGAGAAATTTCTCTGCCAATAATAGTACCCACATTTTGGCGTAAAATATTTATTTCTAAACTCCCTGAAGCATTTGATATGCAATATTCAGTTGTAGGTAATAGCATTGAACTGGAATTAATTTCTATTTGTCGCTTAAATGATATTAGATTTATAACGAATGAAATAATAGGGATTGCAGATGTTTTGCATAATGTATATGCTTATGATAGAATTTTTGAGCAATTACCCGAGGAGCAAAAAGTTAATTATCATTCACTTAAAAACTTTCTAAAAGCGATTAAATCAGATTTACAATCAATAGTATTTTATACCAAATCAGGGGAAAGATTAGAAGTTAAAGGATCTGATATTATGTTATTCATTCTTCATTTAATTGATGAAAGCCATATTCCAGAAGATATACAAAGGGACTATGATTCATATAAAAATAGTAGGCATAAAGGTGGGCATGATAATAAGAGGAAAAATGCAGCATATTTTACAGAAGTGTTTAAGCATTATTTTAAGTACGAAAAAAAATTGAATTTTTCTGATAATAAAATATATAATATTATTTACGATATATATACTGCTATTGGGATTCCATTTTATGAAGCAGGAAATTCTTCAAAGGCAGATTTAATGCGTAAGCTTTTGAAAATTAAAAACCGCGACCATTATACCCCAAATATATAGGGGGTAATGGTCGCAATCTTCCTTGTTTAATTGCTTTTGTTTGCTCTCATAAACCTCAATATTTATGGAAGCATTACACTTAATCCCTGAAGGGGAATTGAATATCTTAAAGCAGGATATTTCAGACATCAAAACAATTTTAAAAACAAGGCCGGAAGAACAATTCCGATTCACATGGATTGAATCAAAGAATGTTCCCGCCCTATTAGGCATCAGCCATAAGACATGGCAGAACTGGCGGGATAAAAGAATCATTCCCTTCAGTCAATTCGGGGCAAAGATTTATGTCAGGCTTTCTGATCTGAATGATCTGTTAGAAGCCAACAAGGTTACTGCACTTTAATTTTTACGGCTATGCAGGGAATCACACACCATCAATATCATTATGATCGGAAGGCGGGAACATTCACAAGCTATTATTTAGTTGAACCTACTGAAAGCTTGTTACCTAAAAGACTATGTATAACTAGAAGGGAATTTACACGCATTGCAGGCAATAGAAAACAACAGGCCGGGCAATTAAAAGCTACTTACACAAAGAATGAACATTCCAACTATAAGCAAGGTAAGGGAAGTATTCATTCAACTATTTACGCGCCATTGCAAAACATTCCGGGCTGCATTGGAACTGGCGATCTTCAGGGGACTAAAGATCTTTTGATCTTTCAAAGTTCTGATGATTGGCAAAGTATTACGATCCATTTATTCATTGAAGGAAAATTCTATGAAAGGGAACTGATTGAAGATGTAACGAAAAAGCCCCTACACTAAGCGGGGGCTTTTTCTGGGAATGACATCCATCGTATGAATGACTTTGTAAAGGTAAGTAAAATCATTACCGGCAATGATGCAGACTTTTCAGATTGCACACCATTGTCCCGGGGCTATGATGATTCATACATCCGTTACAACTTGTTTAAAGGTTACACGCCAATAGTAGTACAACAGAATAACAATATTAATTCACTTACCATTGCCGGGAACTTTGGAATGTTTTGGAATGGCCATAACATCGCTTTTCCATATACTGACTTCAGATCTTCATTGTGCTATGTTTCCGAAAAGCTGAATGTTGACTTGTTTAAATTTAATGTTGATCAATTTGATCAGTCTGCAATTGTCATAGTGGAGGATAGCCCGGATACCATCATCAGCAATCACCATAAATTGCCGGGGGCGCAAATGGTAACTTATGACAATGGCAAGACCTGGAAGTATCCTTTTGGCAAAGCATCGCTATATAATGCCACTAAGCGAATGAAAGACATGAAATATAGCAAGCTGATAAAACAACAGATCTTTGAAAGGTTTGGCATCAGCGATGATCAGAATTTAATTAGATTTGAAAATAAATATAACAAGCCCGGCAAAACATTCAACAGTAAATTGACAGTTGAAAATTTACTGAAGCCGGAATTCATTGAAGTATGCAACCGCGATTTGATAAATACATACATCAGCATAATGAAAACAGGAATCGTTAACATCCCGGACAATAAGAAGGATATTAATTCAGCAACCTTACCGCTGATAGTTTTACAGGAACTTTCCGCAATCTATGGCTTTGATACAAAAGAACTATTAAGGCAGCGAATAAAAGCGATACCCCCGGCCATCCTATCTAATGATGATAAGAAAGCAAGACAGCGACAAGTAAATCACAACCTGAAGAAGATCCAGTCCTCCACAACTAGCCGTTATGACATCAGCGGGTTTTTAGAAGATAGCTTATTAGTTAGATAGGAATTGTACATTCACCATGTAATTATATTTATAAATTTAATCTTTTTTAACACAAACCACATGAAAAAATTCCTCTTAATTCTATCATTGCTTTTAATTTCAAAATCAATGTTTGCACAAACTGAAGAATACTGCCAATTAGTTGCAACTCAAAAATTTCTTAGTACCAAAATAACGCTATACGTGGATTACGGAAAAAATTCAGGGAAGATGAAAGATGAAAGTGGTAAAAACATGGCTTTTGAAAGTGTTGTTGATGCACTTAATTTCATGAATCAGGCAGGATGGGAATTTGTAAATGCTTATCCTATTACTGTTGCTGGAAGTGGTCAGGTACTTCATTTCTATCTAAAGCGGAAAATAGTTAAGTAGTAATTCAAAATATTAACCTTTTATTGTAGGTAATTTTGGATAACATTTCTTACCCCTAGTTGAATTTTGATTAGCTTTGATTGGTCAACCATTAAAAAAACAAACTAATGAAAAAACTACTTCTAATATTACTAATAGCCGGATGTTCTAAGCCGGTTGATAAGATGCAACAGTTATGCGAGAATCATCTGAAGGCATCAATGAATGATCCGGCAAGCTATGAGTTTGTCAGCTTTGTTGTTATTGATACCATATACAACAGCCCCTTAAAGGATGAAGTTGACAGGCAGCTAACAGAATGCAATAATTACAAAGGGTCGGATTATGACACCCTTACAATGATTAATCATAAAAGAGATAGTTTGTATAAAGCCTATTCAACTATTAATGCCACACTTCATAGCGGGTCAATACATAATATCAATTACCGACTTGTGGCAAGGGGTAAAAATTCCTTTGGGGGTGTGATTACAAATAGCTATGTTTATTCGCTCACGGAAAGCGGTGAAATTTTAGGCGACCCGTCAAAGGAAAAATAATCATTTAAGCTTATTAAAAGATCCATTTTCATTCTGTTTCAGAATAGAATAGAATGATAATTCAATTTGATTAATCAAGTTTTTTCAGTTTTGGCAAGCCGATTTCTTGCGAAGAATACGCTAAAATACGTAAGAAGTGAAGTACATTAAAGGTTAACAAAAGGTAACAATAGTTTAACCAATGTCAGCAATCAGTTAACTGAATAATTCTGAAGTTTGATTAATAATCAATCTTTATCAAAACCTGTCAAAACCTGACATTTGAACTTAGGCAAAACTTAGTAAAACCTAGCATAGCAACTTAACAAAGGTTAACTATTTTGATCCTTTACACGTGATACAACATCCCTGAAAACAAAAGGGAAGTATTGGCATAAAATAAGCCAAAATATGCCATTACCCCACTATTTTAGTGGAGAATTGTGGCTGATGGTTTTATCTAAAGTAGATTAAAATAGAAAAAGCCCGAACATTCCGCGCGTGATACTAAAGTAGTATCAAATAGTATTGAAAGCAATCATCAGGGGCGCAACTTTCCGCAACTAATACGCAACCGTGGAGGCCATAAAGTATGGCAATTTATGGCAAAATACGACTTAAATCTGAAAATGTTTAAGTAATGTTTAAGTAGTGATTTTCAATTCATCCCTTAAACATTTTGATTATCAGCATTTTAATGTAGAAAAATTAGGCTGATAATGTACCCGGGACGAGAATCGAACTCGTACGACTGTTGAGGTCACAGGATTTTAAGTCCTCAGACACCTGTTGATTACCAGCTAATTACCAATTTTTACCTTGCATTTTGGTGCAAAATGGTGCATTTCAGCACTCCAAAACCGCACTCCACCCCACTCCGTTTTCCTCTGAAAATTTGAACTTAATTCTGACAATTTTAGTCGGCATTCAGGTCACATTTAGAATTGCCATATGACTGGCTAATTCATCCCAACAATCCATTATTCATTAACACATAAAATTAATCCTCAAAAACATGAAACCTCAATTCTTAATCAAAAAACAAAACCCATCGGACTCCTTAGAAATATTTATACAAAATCGCGATGCCGAAATAAAAGACCTGGCACGTAAAAGTGCCGTTCACTTTGCCCAACGAAATCAACCAGCTTTAATTGGAGATAATCTTGATCACTATACGGGCGATATTAAAGGAGGGTATGAAAAGCTGGCTGCTGATGTCAATAAAGTATTTAGGCCTGCATCCCATTTCCCGGAATCAAAAATTGATGCGGATTATTTCAAAGAAAAAGATGGCAACATTGATGTTGAAATTGAAGCCTTAGAAAACCAAAATCGAAATGACCAGTTTGATCTTGGCTCTTTCAATCCTAAAACTGTCTCCAACAGAATCTGGCTGGCCGCAGGGATTACCGGATTGATAATGATTGGAGAAATCTTCTTCAACAGTAAATCCTTTCAGGTAACCGGAGAATCGCTCCTCTTTGCATTAATCCTCGCGACCTCTATTTCAGTAGCAGTTTATGTCTTCTCTCATTTAACAACCTTGCTTTATAAGGGAGCTAAAAACGCTTTACAAAGACGATTAGTTGTAATCGGTTCAACAGTTCTTATCCTTGGATTATTCATCGCCCTAGCCATCTTCAGGTCAAACTATCTGGCTACTCATGAAATCATTATTAACCCGACCTATTTCGTTTTAATCAATTTATTCTTTTTCGTGGTTTCAACACTAATCTCCTATTACATGCTACCATCCAGAGCTGAAATGAAAGCAAATGTTCCAAAGCTTAAAAAGTATTATGCTATTGAGAAGCGTAAAAAACAAATTCAACAACTCAAAGATGAGAAGCTTAATATCAGGAATACCGTTTTGAACCGAACAAAAGAGCGAATCATCAATAATCATCATTCCAATTATGTTATGGATTTAATCCGAAAAATGTATTTTGAAACAATAGGAATTTTCAAGACTACCAACCTCACCTATCGCCCGGATCACAGAGTACCGGATTGCTTTGGCTTCACAGTACCCATGCCTGATATAAATGAAGTCCCTATGCCATTCTTAACTCAAAATCATAACTAGCGATGAAAACACTAGGCGTAATCTTTATCATTATCGGGGTTTCAATTGGGTTGATTGGCAGTATTAGTCATCAAAATAACTCTACTATTTCCCTCAGTACACTAAGCGATATTACCGATACTCTTATTGCCAAACCTGATGCGAAGGAAATTGTTTCTCTTTTAGGAATTACTGGCGAAGGCAAATGGAATGGTGGTGAGTTCCGCTATTCAACCGTAAGTGATGTCAGCTACAACAAGCACTCCGATGTTCGATTAAGTTCTGCTAATAAATGGCTCTCTAATGAACCGGAAAGAGATAAGGAAATTAAACAATTTCAAAAAGCTATTGACGAAATCCTATCCAATAATGAAGTAGGTCCAAAGGGAAAAAGGCAATCTTCTGTGTATTTAGCCATTGCCAGAGAATTAAATTATCTCTCACAAAAAAAGGTTGATAGAAAATATCTCCTTTTATATAGCGATCTGATGGAAAATACCTCAGAGTTGTCATTTTATTCAACTCAATCAATGCTTTGGCTAAAGGATTACCCTGATTCAGTCAGGGATCATTTGAATAAACTTCAGAATCTGAATAACCTAACAGGAATTACCGTGATAATTATTTATCAGCCTGAAAACCCTGCGCAAGATCAAATCTTCAGAGTGGTTTCTGAATTCTATCGCAAACTACTAGAGGAAAAAGGTGCAACAGTAACAATTACTGCAAATCTCAATTAAAACTTAGGGCGTGAAGGAAGTCATAGGTGTCATTTTAAAACTATTATTAAAGTGTGTTCTTATCATACTTTGGGCCGGACTACGACTGACAGAATTGTTTTGCGGAAATATCGCTAAATGGTTAAAGAATATTATCAATCATTAAACACTAATCCTATGCTTGCACAATTCCTTAATTTTATTGTTGAACTAATTGAAAGTTCCTTCAAATTTGGTTTTGAGTTTATTGAAGTAGTCATTTCAGGGATTCCCCAACGGAGAAAAGAATACAGAGCTGAATTTATTTCAGCCAGAAGAATACTCTCATCCAACAAACAAGGTTTCTGTTTAACTGGCAGAAGAAACTTATCTGTTAAAGATTCATATCAAAACGCCTTAGTCATTGGGGGCACAGGTGTCGGCAAATCCAGTGTTGTGCTTTTTCCTTCGCTTTATTCAATGAAAGGCAGCTTTGTTGTACACGATCCATCAGGTGAACTATTGTCAAAATCAGGAGGGTATCTAACACAAGAAGAGTTTGAAGTGAAGGTACTCAACTTTGCCAAGCCTGGTATTTCCTGTGGATATAACCCTATGTCACGTGCAAATACATTGTCTGAAATACAGAAGTTGGCCTCCATGCTTATTGAAAACGCACTAGGTAAGGGTTCAAAAGACCCGTTTTGGAATACACAGGGAAGTGCATTACTGACAATGTTAATTACGATATTGAAGAAACAAGAATCTCAATTTCAAAATCTATATAACGTTCGTTTGCTTCTTAATGAACTCGGGGCAAATCCAGAGTCAGTTGATGCACTCTTTAGCCGTTGTGCTGATGACGTATTGTTTTCTGAATACAAAAGTTTTCTTGCTTATGATGAGAAAATAGTCAGTGGAGTAATTTCAACCTGTAAGGCTGCTTTACAAATATTCAATGATGAAGCTGTCGCACATGTAACATCCTATGATGATATTGACATGCAAAGTTTTCGCAAAAAGCCAATTGCATTGTTCATTCAGAATTCCGTTGCCGATCAAAAATATTATAGCGTGCTTACCTCTATACTATTTGAACAGTTCTTTTCATTTCTCCTTGGACGGTTTCCAGCCGAAGATGAAAAGGATATATTTCTACTCATTGATGAAGCATCATCACTTAATCT
>JANOXC010000166.1:0-6118 GCA_031418215.1 Bacteroidota bacterium | reverse complement strand
CAATAATGAGACTTTATATACCTTATATAAAAATGCTACGGCAATGGTGATGCCTTCGTTTTTAGGACCTACAAACATGCCACTAATAGAAGCCAGTGAACTTAATTGTCCTGTTTTATGTTCTAATATAAAAGGTCACCGTGAAATAATGCAGGATGGCGCTTACTATTTTGATCCGTTAGATCACCAAGCCATTCTTACATACATGAAAAAAATAATTAAGAAAGAAAACAGGGAAGAATTACTACAAAAAGCAAATGCTGTACTAAAGAACTCCATTTTCAATTCCCGCTCAACAATCAAGTCGATGGAGCTGAACTTTATCAAACTAAAGTCAATACGGTCAACCTGGGGTCAAAATGACCAGATATTTTGAAACATATGATCTTCTCCATTATAGTTCCCTCTTACAACCAGGAAGATCATATTCGTGGCACCTTATTAAATTTAAAAAAACTTAAACAAAAAGCTTCAGAAAAAGGGATTACAATTGAAATACTGCTTTTTGATAATCAATCCAATGGAGCTGTTCAGCAAATCATTTCAGAATTTAAGCCAATTATTGATTTATTGGAAATTCAACAAGACAAAGGACAATATGATGCCATCAATAAAGGTATTTCATTGTGCAAAGGTGATTACTGGACCTGGTTAAACACTGATGATTATATTGATATTGATAGCTTTTTTAGAGCAGTGGGAATTCTCAAAAACAATCCATCCATAGATTATATATATGGCGGTATCAAATATATTGATGAGTCAGGAAAATTTCTCTTTGAAAAGAAAGCCACATCGTTAAAATTAAGAACTATGGTTCACCGAAATCCCGGTATTTACCAGCCCGGCTCCTTCTTCAGGACTGAATTTACCAATAAAATTGGCTTATTAAGTGCGTACCGTTGTTGCTTTGATTATGAATATATTCTAAGATGCCTATGGAATAATGCAAAATTTTACTGCTGCGATTTTCCGTTAGCCAGTTTCAGATATTATTCAGACTCAAAAACGGGATCTATCATACCAATATTTTTAAGGGAGCAATTGCAGATCAGTAAAAAATATGGAAGAACTCCATTCAGTTTTTTAACTTCTTTTTTAAAAATAAGATTGTTTAAACATCAGTTATTCCCTAACCGTTGAAGCGCATACTAATACTTTCCGATATCAATTCTGCACATACACAAAAATGGGTTACCTCCTTACTGCAGAAAGGTTTTTACATTGGATTGTTTTCAATAAGCGTGCCCAAGACAGAATGGTATAAACAATTACCCAATTTAGAAGTTTTTCATTCTTTAGGATTTGAACAAAAACAATTTCATAAAAAATCATTTCTAAAATTCTCCTTTTTAAGAGTACTTCCTTCCCTAAAGAAAACAATTGCAAAATTCAACCCTGATATTGTTCATTCGCATTATGCAAGTAGCTACGGTTTAATTGGTGCCCTCAGTAAGTTTCATCCTTTCCTGATTTCAGCTTGGGGCAGCGATATATTTGATTTCCCAAGACAAAACCTGTTTAATAAATTCATCTTAAAATTCAACCTTAAGAGAGCTGATAAAATTCTTTCAACCAGTCAGGTGATGAAAAAAGAAATTGCTCTTTATTCCAACAAACCGGTTGAAGTAATTCCATTTGGAATTGACACCATGCTTTTTAAACCGGTCCAATCAGAAGAGAAAGAAGAAGTAGTTATTGGAACCATCAAATCACTGGAAGAAATATATGGCATTCGATATTTAATCGAGGCCTTCAAAATTTTAAAAGATAAATTTCCGAACAATAAATTGAAGTTGCTTTTGGTAGGCGGCGGCACCAAAGAAAAAGAGTACAAGCAATTAGCTATGCAATTGGGATTAACAGATGATGTTACATTTACAGGCCTTATTCCCTATTCTGAAGTTGCAAATTATCATCGTTTAATTGATATATATGTTGCAGTCTCTCTTAGCGAAAGTTTTGGTGTTGCTGTTCTTGAAGCCTCTGCATGTGAAAAACCTGTTGTAGTCTCCAATGTTGGTGGCTTGCCGGAAGTTGTCAGGGATGGTGAAACAGGTTTTATTATTGAACCCTCCAATGCCAAAGCAACTGCATCAGCAATTGAAACTTTACTACTTGATAAAAATCTCAGAAAAACATTTGGTGCAAATGGCAGAAAAATGGTATTGGAATTATATGATTGGGAAATGAACATCAGTAAAATGATCAGCACTTATACAAACCTTTAAAATCAGAATGGAGTTATCTATCATCGTTCCCGTTTTCAATGAAATCAATTATATTGATAATTTATTGACTTCATTGATTTCTGTCGATGTTGCTTCAAAGGAAATATTGTTGGTGGATGGCGCTTCGAATGACGGGACTTCAGATAAATTAAAAGAATGGAGTGTCAAATACCCAATCATAAAAATTATTGATAATCCACAACGCTATACCAGTCACGGATTCAACAAGGCTTACTCAGCAAGTACAGGAAAGTATATTGCCTTCATTGGTGCCCATGCAATTTATCCGATTAATTACTTCAGCATGGCTGCTCGTATCCTTGATGCAGATGAAACAGATGTAGTTGGCGGCCCCTTGCATCAGGCCGGGAAAACTTCTTTAGGAAAAGCTATTGCCTATTGTATGAGTACAAAGTTCGGAGTTGGAGATACAGAATTCAGAACATCAAAAGAAAGACGATTTGTTCAAAGTGTAGCCTTTGCTGTTTATAAAAGAACAGTTTTTGAAAAAGTGGGTTTAATGGATGAACAGTTAATCCGTAACCAGGATGATGAGTTTCATTATCGCTTAAATCAACATGGTTACCGGATTTTAATGGTTCCTGAAATGGGATGCACTTATTATGTACGTGAATCACTTAAATCATTAGCCAAACAGTATTTACAATACGGGCTTTATAAGCCGCTAGTACTGAAAAAGGTTCGTTCCGGAATCAAATTACGACACCTGGTACCGGCATTCTTTGTGCTTTATATTTTACTGCTTCCTGCTCTGTACAATCTATTAGGCCTATTTTCATTAAGCTTATTAATGATTTACCTTTGCGCATTGGGTTACTTTAGTTTTATAAATACCCTATCAGTAAAACAAAAATTTTATTGTTGTGCTATATATACACTTCTCCATATAACTTATGGCGCAGGATTTATTGCAGGATTAGTAAAAACTTTAAAATAAATTATTCGTGTCCCAATCTGTAAAAGCCTACTTACCTAAACTTAGAGAATTTCTGATTTGTGCTTTTGCATTTTTAATTATCCTAAAAGTTTCAATTGCTGTTTTCGTTTTAATATTACTGCTTACCGTTGTAATAATTGAATATAACAAGAAGATTCTATTAGATTTAGCTAAATCACCTGTCCTTTTGTTGTTCATAGGTTTTTATGTCTGGCATTTAGCCGGGATGTTATGGAGCAGCAATTTAGCGTATGGTTTCAAGGATATGGAAACGAAATTAAGTTACCTGGTATTTCCATTGCTATTTTCATCCTATATAATTACTCCCTCTATTCGAAAAAATGTATTCATCGCATTTGTTAGCGGCTGTATCTTACTTTGCATTTACCTTTTAGTTAAAGCCTTTATAGATTTTCAAAGCAACAAGGTTATACTTTCATTTTTTTACAGTGGATTAAGCAGGTTTGTTCACCCCACTTACTTGGCAATGTATTTGAATGTTGCAATAATCTTATTGCTAAGTTTTTTTCAAAAATCTTTACCTGCTAAATCACGATATGCAATTCTTACCGGTATTCTATTTCTCATTACTAGTATCATGATGCTGAGTTCCAGAATGGCCATTTTTACTACTGTTTTTACATGCACCATCTATCTCTTTTTAACAGGAGTTGCTGATCCATTGAAAAAACGAATACTTTATCCATTGCTATTCATTGCCACTTGCAGTGCCGCGCTTTATATTACCAACGGTTTTTACAACAGGATTGAACAAGTGGAGATTGCTGTAACACATTTTGAAGAAATTAAACCGGAAACGAATAAAGAGTATAACAGTGCCACTTCCCGACCGGAACTTTGGAAAGAAGCCCTTGAAGTAATTTTAAAGAACCCAATTGTTGGAACAGGTACGGGTGATATAAAAGACGAACTATATAGTCAGTATGTGAAACATGATTTTCAATATGCAATTGAAAGAAGACTGAATCCGCATAATCAGTTTCTTCATACCAGTGTCGCATTAGGAGCTGTTGGATTGATTTTATTGTTACTTTGTATTGGTATGCAGCTCTATGTCTCCTTCAGAAATATGGAATGGATGTATATGTGTTTTCTAATTGTTATTTTGTTTAACTGTCTTACAGAATCAATACTGGAAGTTCAAAGTGGAATTTTGTTATTTAATTTCTTCAGTCTTCTTTTCTATACTTCCCTGAAAAGAAATATTCAACCCATGGAAAAGCAACACCAAAACAATATTACAACCGTAATTTAAAAATAAGAATGATACCCTTCTCCCCTCCCCGCATCGATGATAAAATTATTGCTGAAGTTACCGCTGCTTTAAAATCAGGATGGATTACAACCGGGCCGCGTACAAAAAAATTTGAAAAAGAACTGGCTTCCTTTTGCGGTGTTGAAAATGTTATATGTCTGAATTCCGCAACAGCAGGACTTGAAATTATGTTGCGTTGGTTTGGAGTTGGACCAGGCGATGAAGTGATTATACCTGCTTATACCTACTCAGCGACAGCAAATGTGGTTATGCATTGCGGCGCAAAACCTGTTTTAGTGGATGCTGGAAATGACTTCAACATAGCCATTGATCAAATTGCAAAAGCCATTACGAAAAAAACAAAGGTGATCATGCCTGTTGATATAGGCGGGTTGCCTTGTAATTATAATGCAATCTTTGACATCATCAACAAACCAAATATTAAATCGTTATTCAGCCCTACCAATAAAAAACAAGAAGATCTGGGAAGAATTATGGTGCTTTCAGATGCTGCGCATTCTGTAGGTGCCACCTATCAGAACAAAAAAACCGGTAATTGGGCAGATGCTTCGGTATTTTCCTTTCATGCAGTGAAGAACCTGACAACTGCAGAGGGCGGCGCAATCGCTCTTTGCTTCCCTGCACCATTCAACAATGAAGAAATATATAAGTTTTTATGTATCTATACGCTTCATGGCCAAAACAAAGATGCATTGGCTAAAATGCAAAAAGGAAACTGGCGCTATGATATTGTTGAAGCAGGATATAAATGCAACATGACAGACTTGATGGCTGCAATCGGACTTGTTGAATTATCAAGATACGAATCAGAAACTTTACCAAAGCGGAAACATATCTGTGAAGCTTATCAAGCTTATTTCAAAAAATTTGAATGGGCTGAATTGCCTACATTTTATATTGACGAATCAAATTCCATATCTTCTTTCCATCTTTATCAACTAAGAATTAGAAATATTTCTGAATTACAAAGAGATCAGATACTTCAAAAAATATTTGATAAAGAAGTATCAGTCAATGTTCATTTTATTCCATTGCCAATGTTGACCTATTATAAGAATGCCGGATATGCTATGAAAGATTACCCAGTTACATATGACAATTATTCCAGGGAAATATCTTTACCTGTGTTTTATGATCTTACGGATGAGATGATTGCTGTGGTTTGTAAGGCAGTGAGTGAATCGGCGATGGAGGTGATAAATAGTAAATAGTATTGAGATATTAGTATTGAGTATTGAGTATCAAGGACCAAGAATCACTATCCTTCGCTGGTTGGCTACGGATAGTAAAAAGAGATAAGAAGGAATAATTTAACATTGACCAGTAATAATTAGTTTTCACGATGTTAGCCAAACGGATTTTTGATTTTATTTTTTCCTTGTTGATGTTGGCATTTCTTTCTCCGTTTTTTATAATCATTTCAATAATCATCAAGCTGGAAAGCAAAGGGCCTGTATTTTTCAGGCAAGTACGTGTTGGGTTGAAGGGCAGGGATTTTAATATTTTAAAATTCAGAACCATGTTCACAGGATCTGAAGCTAAGGGAATGTTAACCGTAGGTACGCGCGATTCCAGAATTACTCCTACGGGATATTACCTCAGAAAATACAAACTGGATGAATTACCGCAACT
>JANOXC010000165.1:0-22801 GCA_031418215.1 Bacteroidota bacterium | reverse complement strand
TGCAATGGTGCTGTTCCACCGTTGGCCGTAATAACAATTGATCCATTGTTGCCGCCATTACAACTTACTGCTGTTGGTATGGCAGAAGTAATGGCAACTGCAGCTGGTGCAGTGACATTGGCCGTTGTTGATTGCGTACATCCGTTGGCATCCTTGACAATGATTTGATAAATCGCTGTTGTAAGATTGTTGAATGTATTACTTGCCTGGTAGGCAACTCCGTTGTTGTTGGAATATTGTAATGGTGCTGTTCCACCGTTGGCTGTAATAACTATCGATCCATTATTCCCGCCATTACAACTTACTGCTGTTGGTATGGCAGAAGTAATTGCCATAGCAGGGGGAGATGAAACAATAGCATTCGCTGATTGCGTGCATCCATTGGCATCTTTTACAACTACCTGGTAATTCGCCGCAATTAAATTATTGAATGTGATTCCTGCTTGGTAAGTTGCCCCATTGTTAATCGAATATTGCAATGGCGGCGTTCCACTGTTTGCGTTAATAGTTATTGATCCATTGTTTCCACCATTGCAGACAAGATTCACAACCGGGGTAGAAACAATAACTGGAGCAGAAAGATTGTTTACAATTGCATTGCCATTTAATGTACAGCCATTTGCATCTTTTACCACAATAATATAATTTCCGGAAAACAAATTGCCAAACGTATTTAAAGCCTGAAAGATTAATCCTCCATTGATTGAGTATTGATAAGGTACTGCTCCACTATCTGCATTAATTGAAATAGATCCATTGCTATTACCACAATTGGTCGGAGTTGTTAAAGTATTAAATGTTATAGCAGTTGGTTCTGTTATAATTACAGAAGTAGTTTGGGAACAACCAGCAGCATCCTTTACTACTACCTGATAGATCCCGGGGGGTAAATTAGCAAAAGAGTTGGCGGCTTGAAAGGTTGTCCCATTGTCAATTGAATATTGAAGTGGTGCTGTCCCACCATTGGCTGAAATTAATATAGCGCCATTATTAACTCCATTACAATTTAGATTGGTTGGTGTGGCAGAAGATATAACTACGGAAGGTGATGAAGTAATTGATAAATTAGTAGTTTTAAAACACCCATTGGCATCCTTTACTACGATAAAATAAAACCCAGTTGTAAGATTGGTAAATACGCTGCCCAGCGAAAATGTCACACCGCTATTAATTGAATATTGCAAAGGAGCGGCTCCTCCATTAGCAGTAATGGTAATTGTTCCGCTATTGGCAGCTGCACCACAAGTAATATTAGTTTGTGCAACATTAGAAATTACAACAGCTGCGGGTGAGCTAACATTTGCAGTTGTTGTTTTTGTACAGCCATTAGCATCCTGCACTACAACCTGGAAATTAGCGGATGGTAAATTTGCAAATGATCCGGAAGCCTGAAAACTAATTCCATTGTTGATGGAATATTGGAGAGGGGGAGTGCCTCCTGATGCCGTAATTAATAAACTACCATCATTACTGGCGTTACAGGTCAAATCAGTTGTTACTACTGAATTAATAACAAGAGGTGATGGAGCTACAACAACAACAATAGCTGTTTTAGTACATCCAAAAATATCACTTACTACAACGGTATAATTTCCTGCTATAAGATTGTTAAATAGATTTCCTGCTTGAAATGTTGCTCCATTATTAATTGAATATTGATAAGCAGGAACACCTCCTGAAGCAGTAATTTCGATGGAGCCATTATTGGATCCGTTACACGCTACATTGGTTGTCACTACGCTATCCAAAACCAACAGTGGCGATTCCTGAACATTGACACTCATCCCAACAATACAACCATTGGATCCTTTTACAACAACAGAGTAGTTGCCTGCAGAAAGGCCATTGAAAACATTAGTTCCCTGAAATGAAACTCCGGCATTAATTGAATACTGCAATGGTGCTAATCCCCCGGAAGCATTAATGATAATGCTTCCAGAATTGTTCCCATTACAAACGATATTGGTAATATTAATGTTATTGATTGTAGGAGCAGAAGAATTATTTACAGATGGGTTTGCTGTTGCCGTACACCCATTTGCATCTTTAATAATTACACTGTAGACTGCTGCAGCTAAATTGGGAAAGGCATTAGAGGCCTGGAATGTTGCACCATTGTTGATGGAATATTGCAAAGCCCCGGTACCGCCATTTGCTGTAATCGTTAATGATCCATTGATAGATCCGCAAGTTGCGGGAACAATTACAATGTTGGAAATAACAACAGCAGGTGGTTGCGTTATGATAATATTACTGTTGATAGAACACCCATTAGCGTCTAATACGATTATCGGATAAATACCTGCTGCCAGATTGGTGAAATTATTACCGGCTTGAAAAGTTAATCCCCCATTAATGCTGTACTGAAACGGTGCCAGTCCTCCGCCTGCAGTAAGCGTAATAGTTCCATCGTCTGCACCATTACAACTGACATTTGTATGCAATGGATTAAGTGTTAGTGTTGAGATTGTAAATGGTAAACAAGCAGGTGGTGCAACATTTCCACATAAGTCGGTAACAGAAGCCGAAGCATTTGTAAGGCAAAAATTGTAATTCCCACCTTGAACTATTGGCGGGGTGAATGTTATGCTATAAGTGTTATCGTACTGTGATCCAATTGTACATGCCAGGGAAGACCAACCGGTAATTGTATATGGTCCTCCGGGGCCGATTATATTAAAATCAGCATTTTGTACAGTTGAACATCGAATGTTTTCAGAAAAGTTAACACTAATAGTGTTGGTGTTGCACGCAATTGGCAAATTGATAACATTTAGTTGTGGAGCAACATTATCAAAAATAGTAGCTGTTGAATTTGTAAAGTTTATTGTAAACCCATTTGCAGTACTTGAAAAATTACTTACATTAATAACATACGTTTGTCCGGCAAGAACAGGAATTACAGCATTAAAGGGTGTCCCGCTGGCCGGTTGGCTGGTAAGTGCGCTTCCGCCATTAGGCCCTGTTGTATTATCAACAGAGGAATAATTACAGCTTACCTGAAGCGCAGGATTAGTAAATATATCTGAGCAATTGGCATTGGTAAGATTAAAAACAGCCCAGTCATAATCATCTAATGGATCAACCGGTGTAATAAGAAAATTAAGATTACCACTATTTTGTACTGTAAAAGTGTACCATACATCATTTCTCTCTCCGCTTGACAAGCAACTTGTGGTAGTATTTATTTCATTAGGGATACTACCGATGCCTGAATAAGAAATAGGTGTGCTATAAATATTTTGACAAATTGAAAGGGCGTTGAGGCAATCCTGTGATGTAGGCGGTGGAGGAACGGTTGCACAAATCCCGAAGGTGCCTGTACCTCCAAAAAACTGCCAGAATCGAATATATATTGTTGAACCGGGTGCTTGATTACTAAGCGTTAACATAGGCATAAACCCATTCGGACTATTGTCATCATCGCAAGCAATAAAAGTAAGGTTGTTACAAGGCCCAGAATAAGCTGCCATACCCCCATCAGTTATAGTTCCTTGAATAGAATTAATAACAACAGTACCGGAAGAAGGGACAACAATTGAAAACCAAACGTCTTGACCAAAATAAACAGCGCATCCAGGATCGGCGATTGCCGTATTTGTTGATGCAGCATTTGATTGATTTGAATAAACGCAACTATTGTTTACACTTAATGGAGTTGCTGTACAGGGGTTGTCATTTACCGGTTGCGCCAAAGCAAAAAAGCAACTGAATAACATCAACCATAAAAAAAAGAAAATGTTTTTAGCTGATCTTACCATTTCCAGTCAATTCTTCTTAAGTTGAATAAAATAGGATGTGAGATTATGCAAGGATTAGCAAAAGAACTAAACTGTAAGACTTTAGAAGAAATATGGCCAAAAAAGGTAGTCGAAATGGGAATCTGACCAGAGATAACAGAAATATACCTTAAAAATGGGTTTTTCATCTTAAAGTGTAGATTTTCATTGTGACCTGTATTAAGAATAAGAAGCTGTGTCAAGTTGCTGTTTATCAATTATTTAATTAACACCACTTCGCCGATTTTAAATAAATCAGAGCTCGACCCCCATTCTATTCATGGCTTTTGAAGCATAAATGTAAGCTTTTGGTCCTATTAATCCAAAAAAATGTGGCGAATGGAAGCTGTAACTTTAACCTGTTACTACCCGTCTTACTTTGGGATTGTAATTTTTATTGAATTTCATAGTAAAGTCAAGTAAAAATCAAGCTCAAAAAACTAAACAACTACAACAATTTGTGACACCTGAACAGTATAATATTTGTGTTGATGCGCATGCTGATGGCCTTTATCGATTCATCCTGCATAACATACGCGACTCAGAAAAATCAAAAGATATCGTACAGGATACCTTTGAAAAATTATGGATTAACGTTGCCAATGTCACCAATGAAAAAGCAAAGTCATACATTTTCACTACAGCTTATCATACCATGATTGACAAAATTCGAAGGGAAAAAAAACAGGCTGACTGGGAGGAGGTAGATCACAGTGCTCAAGCGCATAGTGAACATTATTCCGATTTGAAGGAAATATTAAAAGAAGCAGTTAGCAAATTACCTGAGGTACAACGTACGGTCGTACTGCTTCGTGATTATGAAGGGTATGCTTATGATGAAATAGGTGAAATTACAGGATTAACCGAATCGCAGGTGAAAGTATATATCTATCGGGCCCGTGTTTTTTTAAAGGAATATATTGGAAATATGCAAAATGTTATTTAAAGTATAGTAGCAAAACCAGAAAATGAACATCACTAAAACAAATTACGAAAGTTGGTTCCTTGATTATTATGAGGGAAATCTCTCAGCGATTCAGGTTGCTGAACTCTTTTTGTTTCTTCAACAAAATAATGAGCTTCAAAACGAATTCGAATCATTCAATCCAATAAATATTGCTTCCACTGAATATGTCTATTTTGATGCAAAAGAATCATTGAAACGCCAGGTAATTACCGTTCATAATATTGATTATTATTTAATAGGAGAATTAGAAGACAACCTCAACCTAAAGGAAAAAACACAACTTCATGCGTTTCTTAAACTGCATCCCGAATTGGAGGATACCCGTGAACGCTATCGTAAAACAAAGTTGCAGGCTGTCAATGAGGTTTACGGTGAAAAAAAGGCGTTAAAAAGAAAATTAATTCTCCCTATATATAAACAATGGAGCTATTGGGCAGCCGCTGCCATCGTCATTTTTCTCCTGGGAATAATATATATCAACCGGCCGGAAGATGTGAAACGAGTGGCTCAACAAGAAAATAATAATACCCGTTTTTCTACAGGAATTAATAATACTAACAAACAGCAGAATATTGTTGATGAGGAAACCAGCAATAACAATCTTGCTGTTGTTCCCAACATCTCAGCTGAAAAGGAAAATAATAATAAATTACCTGATCAGAAAAAAAATGATTTATTAAATACACGGTCTCTAAAAAATAATTTTCTTGCCCAAGAGAACAACATAAATGAAAATAAAAATAGTGCTTTATCAAAAAACAAGAAAAATGTTTTAAATATAACAACTAGCAGACCTTTCTCTGAAGAGCCCATGTTAATGGCAGAAAAAAACACGGCTTTCAATATTGGCTCCCGGGATTTTGAAATGACCCCTTTAAAAAGAATAAATATGGAAGTAGCCGGCAGCCTTGCTTCATCAACAGCATCGCGTAAGCGTTTCAATATTGAAGAAAAATTCAATGATTGGAAGGATGTTGCAGCTAACAAAGTGAATGAAACAACTGGCGAAGAGATATTATATAGTCAAAAACAGGTTGAAAACGGATCCAATGACCGCATTCCTTTAAAAAGCAGGATATTCAAGCTGCTGGCATGGTCGATTAACAGTATCGGTGGGGAAAATGTACAAATGAAAACTGATTTCGATCAATCGGGAAATCTTGCCAGATATGATATTTCTGCAGGTAAATTTAAATATGAAAGAGATTTCTGATATATATATATAAATTATAGGTGTTTGTAACTTTCATGCAACAACAACGTCTTAATTTAAAGTTAGCAAATCAATACTAAGAAAGTAAGAATATGAAAAAGACATTGGTATTATTTTACACCTTGTTGATTCCAACGATACAGCAATTGTATGGTCAAAGCAGCGAGATAAGGGATCTTGAGAATTTCGACAAAATAACGGTAAGTGGAAATGCTAAGGTGTTCCTGACACCTGGCACTCCTCAAAATGTACGCGTTGAATCTAAAAATGAACTGAACGATATCAACACAACAGTCAATAATGGTAAATTGAAAATTGATGGTAAGCCATCGTCTATATATATTACCATTCCTGCTATTAAAGCTATATCCATAAGCGGTTATGGAGAATTAAAATCCGACAGTGCTTTTCGTGCAGATAATTTTTCGCTCGACATTTCGGGAAAGGGTAAAATAACATTACCTGTGCAGGCCACCTCAGTTGATGTAAATATTAGCGGTTACGGAAGGATGAAATTAAGCGGCGAAACGCAAAGTATTAATCTAAAAGTAAGTGGCAACGGAAATCTTGACGCAAGTAATCTGAAAGCGAACACTGCTAACGTTGAAATTAGTGGCGTTGGAAAAACAACAATAGATATCAAAAACCGATTGGACATGAATATTAGTGGAGTAGGATCAGTGTATTACAAAACGGTGCCTTCGCTAATTAATCGCAGCATAAGTGGTGTAGGAAAATATGGTTTAATTAAAGTGGAAGAGCCTGATACAACTACTATACATGTGGGGAATAAGCGTTTTATCATTATCGGTGATGAAGAAAAACAGGTGAATAAGGATGATGACAATGATGAAATTAATGTAGATGTAAATATCGATATTGATGACAATGTGCACACGAAAAAGCCTGCAAAAGCTCGTTCGCACTGGGCAGGATTTGATTTGGGTTTTAACAACTGGCTTACTGACGGAACGAATTCAGACCTGCCTCCCGGATACAATGACCTGGAGTTGAATACCGATAAATCTGTGCATGTAGGTGTTAACTTTTTTAAACACGATTTCAAAATATACAAGCGTTATGTTATGTTCACAACAGGATTTGGACTTACGCTTAATAATTACCGTTTCAGCAGTGATAATACTTTATTAAGTGATACAAACCGTGTAGTAACCGGACCTGACTATAATGAAAGCGGCGAACAGATTAGTTATTCAAAGAACAAACTGGCAGTTAACTATTTTACTGTTCCCTTGCTAATTCAATTCAATACCAATGAGCGTTTTAAAAAGTCATTTCACTTAGGAGCAGGCCTTTTATTGTCCTATAAATATAACTCACATCTAAAATTGGTTTATGAAAGCAACGGGGAAGATCAGAAAACAAAACGCCAGGATGACTATAACATTGAGCCGTTCCGTTATGATTTGACAATACGTTTAGGCTATCGCAATTACACCCTTTTTGGTAATTATGCAATATCAAAATTATTTAAAGATGGTCGTGGCCCAACGTTGCACCCTTTCTCAGTAGGTCTACAGCTGGCCGGTTGGTAGTTTGAAGTTTTTATGCTTTGCATTGATTTAGAAAGAAGGCTGAGAGCCTTCTTTCTTTTTTCTATTTTTACGCGCCTGAATTTGTGTTACAAGATTCCTTCTTAAACAGTATTCAGCGAATCAATAAAACAGAAGAACCATGAATGATAAGATTAAACTGCTTGATGAGAAAATTGCAGAAGCCATGCTGGGCGGAGGAGCAGACCGTATTGTTTCACAACATAAAAAGGGGAAACTGACAGCGCGCGAACGATTAATGCTATTGCTGGATGAAGGAACATTTGAAGAAATTGGCATGTTTGTTACCCACCGCGCCACTGATTTTGGACTAGATCATGAGAAATATTTAGGTGATGGTGTGGTAACCGGATTTGGAAAAATAAATAATAGGCTGGTTTATGTTTTCTCGCAGGACTTTACCGTCTTTGGCGGATCACTATCTGAAACACATGCAGAAAAAATTTGTAAAGTAATGGATCTGGCTATGCAAAATGGTGCTCCTATTATTGGATTAAACGATTCAGGTGGAGCACGAATACAAGAAGGTGTGGTTTCATTAGGTGGTTATGCTGATATTTTTTACAAAAATGTAATGGCATCCGGTGTTATTCCTCAAATAAGTGCAGTGATGGGGCCTTGCGCCGGCGGTGCTGTTTATTCACCGGCCATCACTGATTTTATTTTAATGGTAGAAAACACAAGCTATATGTTTGTTACCGGTCCCAATGTGGTGAAAACAGTTACACATGAAGAAGTAACAAGCGAGGAACTTGGAGGTGCTCAAACACATAGTACGAAATCCGGTGTCACACATTTTGCTTGTATCAATGAATTGGAATGTATCAACAATATTAAAAAGTTGCTGAGTTACATGCCTGATAATTGCGAAGATCAAACACCAAGAAAAGCCTATACAGCAAGTAATGAGTTGCGTCCAAAATTAAATTCAGTAATCCCCGAAAATCCCAATCAGCCCTATGACATGAGAGATGTGATTGTTGGCGTGATTGATGAAGACGAGGATGGATTTTTTGAAGTGCATAAAAATTATGCAGAGAACATTGTTGTTGGATTTGCAAGACTTGCAGGAAGAAGCATTGGTATTGTAGCCAATCAACCAGCATACCTTGCCGGAGTTTTAGATATTCATTCCTCCACCAAAGCTGCTCGTTTCGTTCGCTTTTGTGATTGCTTTAATATTCCATTATTGGTTTTTGAAGATGTTCCGGGATTCTTACCAGGTACTGATCAGGAATGGAATGGCATCATCAGCAACGGCGCGAAATTATTGTATGCATTTAGTGAAGCAACAGTGCCACGCATTACTGTGATTACCCGCAAAGCATATGGTGGTGCCTATGATGTGATGAACAGCAAACACATAGGAGCCGACATGAACTATGCATGGCCAACTGCTGAGATTGCAGTGATGGGAGCAAAAGGTGCTGCAGAAATCATTTTTAAAAATGAAATTAAATCTGCAAAAGATCCTGCAGCCAAACTGAAAGAGAAAGAACAGGAATATATAAAGCTGTTCGCAAATCCCTACCGCGCAGCTGAACGAGGTTATGTTGATGAAGTTATAAAGCCGGAAGTGACAAGAGAGAAGTTAATCAAAGCTTTTGCCATGCTGGAAAATAAAGTGGCGAAGTTGCCGAAGAAAAAACATGGGAATATTCCTTTATAATAAAATAGGGCAGGAATTAACTCCTGTCCTAATGAATATTAATCATTTCAACTTAATAAACTTTGCCAGTTTTGTTTCGCTTTTATTTTCAACCCTGATCAAATATACACCGGGAGATAAATTACTGATATCAATATCTTTTTTCACAAGTGTGGCCTGCTTAAATATTTTACCGGTGATGTCTCTTATCGTATATATATAATCATTTTCCGCTTTCACATTTTCAATTGTAATCAAGTCCTTTGCCGGATTCGGTCGCACAATCAATTTATCTTCAACAGCATGGTTTTCCAAAACACTAACAGAAGGCGGACATGATGATAGCAAATTGTTTTGGTGTTATTCAAAAGTAGTTAATAGCTTAAGCTTTAGCATCAGAAAATTGCAATAATTAATATCTGCAATCCTATGATATATATTATCACTTTTTACAAAAATGCATGATGCTATTTGAGCAATCCTGTTTTTGTTGTTATTCATTTTAATTTAGTTTGATTTATCACAAGCGAAACGCTTGTTCATTCCCATTAAACCGATATAAAAAACCAAACTTTCCTGCCTAAGGTTCGTATTCAGGCCAAATTGAGCAGAAAACGACGGAGATCAGCCCCTTAAACTTGTCTGTAAATCCTTAAACAACTACTTTCGCACCCCTTAATTTAAATAATATGAGCAATTTACTATTTCTGGTACCCATCCTTGGCATTGTCGGCTTAATTTTCATGTATTTGAAGGCCAATTGGGTAACTAAACAAGATGCAGGCGATGACAATATGCAGGAATTGGCAGGCTATATCGCCAAAGGCGCCATGGCTTTTTTGAAAGCAGAATGGAAAATGTTATCCTATTTCGTACTGATTGCCGGTATTTTATTGGCATACTCTGGAACATTGGTGGAAACATCAAGCCCGGTAATCGCACTTTCCTTTATAATAGGTGCAGTTTTTTCAGCTACTGCCGGTTATATAGGAATGAATATCGCCACTAAGGCTAATGTACGTACCACGCAAGCGGCTCGTACCAGTCTTGCACAGGCATTAAAAGTCTCCTTCACCGGCGGATCCGTAATGGGATTGGGTGTAGCCGGACTAGCCGTTTTAGGATTGGGATCGCTCTTTATTGTTTTCTATAATGTATATGTACTTCAAACCGGCTCCGATGTAAACGGAGAAATGATGAAAAAAGCATTAGATGTACTGGCAGGATTTTCCCTGGGAGCTGAAAGTATTGCTTTGTTTGCCCGCGTAGGTGGAGGAATTTATACGAAAGCTGCCGATGTTGGTGCCGATTTAGTTGGAAAGGTAGAAGCAGGCATTCCTGAAGATGATGTTCGCAATCCCGCCACCATAGCGGATAACGTAGGTGATAATGTAGGTGATGTAGCCGGAATGGGCGCCGATTTATTCGGAAGCTATGTGGCCACCATCCTTGCAACAATGGTACTGGGTAGTGAAATTGTTTCTCCTGATCAGTTCGGTGGTATTGCCCCGGTTTTATTGCCGATGGTAATTGCTGGTGTAGGTCTTATATTTTCCATTGTCGGGATGTTATTTGTAAAAATAGCAGATGAAAACGGTAACGTTCAACGAGCCTTAAATATGGGCAACTGGTCTTCCATTGTCTTAACTGCAATTGCTTCTTTCTTTATCGTAAACTGGATGTTACCCGAGGTAATGTCAATCCGTAGTTACGAGTTTACTAAAATGCAGGTTTATTGGGCTATTTTATTGGGTCTAACCGTTGGTACAATTATGAGTGCTATTACTGAATATTATACAGCCATGGGTAAGCGTCCGGTGCGTTCTATCGTTAAACAGTCTTCAACGGGTCATGCAACTAATATTATCGGAGGATTATCAATGGGCATGGAATCAACAGCTGCTCCAATGATTGTTTTAGCTGCTGGTATTTATGGTTCTTACACACTTGCCGGTTTGTATGGTGTAGCAATTGCCGCTGCCGGAATGATGGCTACAACTGCAATGCAATTAGCTATTGACGCTTTTGGTCCGATAGCAGATAATGCAGGCGGAATTGCAGAGATGAGTGGATTACCAAAAGAAGTAAGAGGACGCACTGACAATTTAGATGCTGTTGGAAATACAACCGCTGCTACAGGAAAAGGATTTGCCATTGCTTCAGCAGCATTAACATCGCTTGCATTGTTTGCAGCCTTCGTAGGTGTTGCAGGAATTGATTCAATTGATATTTTTAAAGCAAACGTACTGGCAGGATTATTTGTTGGTGGTATGATTCCTTATATTTTCTCTTCACTAGCAATTGCTGCTGTTGGTCGTGCTGCCATGGATATGGTAAATGAAGTGCGTCGCCAGTTCCGCGAAATACCGGGCATCATGGAGCATAAAGCTAAACCGGAATATGAAAAGTGTGTTGCTATTTCAACTAAGGCTTCTCTCCGTGAGATGGTTGCTCCTGGTGCAATTGCGCTTATTGTTCCACTCATTGTTGGCTTTACATTCGGACCTGAAGTATTGGGTGGATTATTAGCAGGTGTTACTGTTTCAGGAGTACTGTTAGGTATGTTCATGAACAATGCCGGCGGTGCTTGGGACAATGCAAAAAAATCTTTTGAAAAAGGAGTTGACATCAACGGTGAAATGTTTTACAAAGGATCAGAACCACATAAAGCTTCTGTTACCGGTGATACTGTTGGTGATCCGTTTAAAGATACATCCGGACCATCAATGAACATTTTGATCAAATTGATGTCAATTGTTTCCTTAATTATTGCTCCGCACATTGCTGTTAATAATGGTAATGGAATGGACGATGATTGCTGCAAAGGCAAGGAAAAAATGGAATGCGCTATGATGGGTGGCGATCACGGAAAGATGGATTGCTGTAAAGGCGGAGAAATGAAGGATTGCAAAATGATGGGCGGCGAGCACGGTGGCATGATGAACGACGGTAAAATGGGAGACAATGCCTGCGATTCAATATGTATGGAAAAATGCAAGGCAAAAGGAATGCAATGTACAAGAATGAGTGATGGTTCAGTTAAATGCAGTGAAGCCTGCATGGAAACCTGCAAAGAGCGAGGTATTAAATGCGATGAAGCTCATTCATGCCATGGACATGAACATATGAAGTAAAGACGGATTATATAATAATATAAAGAGCCGTTCCTAAAGGACGGCTTTTTCTTTTGGAAAATATTGTTGTCTCTTTATAAATTCGAATCCCATACTGTTTAGCTTTGTAGGGAATAACCAAAATTATGCGCTACATAATTTTATTGCTTTTGCTTGCAAAATCATTTACAGGAATTTGTCAAAGTAATCCCTGCAAGGTTACCGTGAAGGGAAAAGTAATGTACACTTTTGCATATAAAGGTGGTGCACGCCCGTCTCCCGAATTACTGGAAGCATGCTGTCAACCACGTCCCATGTTCAATGCTACGCTTTACCTCAAAAAAAATTATTACAGCCCATTACAATATGTTATTAAGACCGATGATGAGGGTAATTTTAAAAAACGTTTAAGGCCGGGTTTATATAAAGTATTCCTAAAGAATGAAATTGATGAAGCCAGGGCTGCTGAACTTTCAAGCGGAAAAATTGATCAGAATAATGCATGGATTACGGAACCCTATTATGTTATCAAGGTCGTTCCCGGTGAAACCTCTTTTTTTGATATTGCTATTAGGGAACGATTGAGTCCGGAAGACAGATTAAGACCATGATTTTAATTTGAAAATTTGAAAATGAGGTAATTTGAAAATGAAATACCCTTATATATCATGTTTTCATTGCTTCGAATTAATTTTAGCATCTCTAACCCAGGAGACTCAAGTCTCCATTATAACAAAACCCCTTTTTCAAATTTTTAAATCGCCTCATTTTCAAATTACCCAATGCTTCAATTAACCCAAATCAACATCTACCCCGTAAAATCTTTGGGTTGCATTTCATTGAGCAATGCCTATGCCGGTGAAAAAGGTTTACAATACGACAGGAGGTGGATGCTCATTGATGAGACGAATAAATTTATCACACAAAGAGAACATCCTGAGATGGCAACGATTGGTGTTGAGCTAAATGAAAATGGGTTTTCTCTTTTTCAAAAATCAAAAAAACAGGAAACTTATCATCTGCCTTTTGCTATTGATCGCGGTTTTAAAAATCGTGTTGCTGTTTGGAATGATCAATGTGATGTGATCTCACTGGATTGTGAAATAAATAAATGGATAAGCGACATATTGAATCAGGAATGTAAAATGGTATATATGCCGGATGACACCAAACGTTATGTCGACAATATATATGCCCACGGAAATGAAACAGTAAGTTTTGCAGACGGATATCCGGTTTTAATAATTGGCGAGGCTTCTTTAGGTGATCTAAACCAAAGGCTGGATGTGCCCGTTCCAATGAGCCGATTTCGACCCAATTTTGTGTTTACCGGCGGGACAGCCTATGAGGAAGATTCGTGGAATAATTTCCGCATTGGTGATGCTGTTTTCAATGCAGCTAAGCCTTGCGGCCGATGTGTAATCACCACCATCGATCAGGAAAGTGGTAATCAATCGAAAGAACCTTTACGAACACTTTCAGAATACCGGAAAAAAAATAACAATGTTTACTTTGGCCAAAATCTTTTGGTGGTAAAACCCGGAAAAGTAACGCTTAATGATTCATTAGATTTTTCTTCTGCTTCGTAAAATTATCACTTGAATATTAAACTTTCAAAAATACAATTGATAATTATTGCATTGTGGATATTCAGCTACGATTTTTTTTGAAAATAAAATCGGTTAGTTTAGGAAAAGCCGTTTTGCATTTCATTCTGTAATCAAGAATTAAAGAAGTAATGATGGTGAGTAATCCAATCACAACAATTGATGCCGTGATACCAAATGCATCGGCAATAAGGCCGGTCAGGATTGCACCAATGGCATAACCTAAATCCCGCCAAAGGCGGAATACGCCCAAACTTTTTGCTCTGTCGTTTGGGTGTGTGTTCTCGGCAATGTGGGAAAGAAATGTCGGATACACCATAGCTGTGCCCCATCCAAGAATAACAGAAAGTAAAATGAAATGTGTCATCGAAACGGCGAAGGCAAAAAACAATAAGGCGATGCCTTGCAAAAACATTCCCCAGAACAACATGTTTTTTTTACAAAAATAGTCGGCCATTTTTCCGGTAAAGAGTTGTCCGATTCCCCATACTGCAGGATAGACAGCAGTAACAATTCCTATTTCCGAAATGTTGAAATTTTTTTGTGCCAGTAAAATTGGAAAGAGCCCCCAAGCCATTCCATCGTTAAGATTATTTACCAGGCCCGCCAAAGTAACTGAACCAAGATTGCGATGCAGAATGGTGGTATCCCAGAATATATTTTTAAGCAAAGGAACATTACTATCTGTGGCTTCCATTGCTACATGATGACGGGTATCGTGTATAAAAAAAATAGAGGTGACTAAACCAGCAATTACCAATACAAAGCCGATATAAAAAGGATAAGGCCTCAATCCATATTCACCTGCAATCCATCCGGTAAGAAATGCGACTACAGCAACGGCAAGGTATCCTGCAAACTCGTTTAATCCCATTGCAAAACCTCTTTGCTTTTCGCCAACCAAATCAATTTTCATTACCACGGTGCTGCTCCAGGTGAGCCCTTGATTTAATCCTAAAAGAACATTGGCAGCAATAATCCAGTTCCATGTTGGAGCAAACATGAGCAGGAATGGAATTGGGATTCCAACAACCCATCCTGCAACCAATAAATTTTTTCTTCCGAATTTGTTTGCAAGCGACCCTGTATAATAATTAGTGATTGCTTTTACAATGCCAAAAACGATGATGAATGAAAGCACAGCCGTTTTAGCCGCAATATGAAATTCAGCTTCTGCAATGCCTGGCAGTATGGAACGCTCAAGGCCTACCATGCCTCCAACAAATGCATTTACTATTACAAGCAGTATAAATTGTCGCCTGTTTTCTTTCAGTCCGAGTTTTATTTCCATACAAAATTGCTAATCCTGCTTTAGATTTTTCATTGCAAGCCCTTCTTGTTCAGATTTTATTTGGTTTTCAAACTTCAAAAATGGAAATTAATTAAATGATAGTTTGCATTTGACTTTACTAATCCTCAATGCAAAGCAGTAACTCGTCCATTAAACGTATGCTTTTTATTAAAGACGTCTTTTACTTCTACAACATAAAAATAAACATCCTGAAGCGCACTTCCGTTTTTTGCCTGCCCATCCCATCCATCTGACATAATTCCAGATTCATAAATTGGATCACCCCAACGGTTGAAAATTCTGATGAAATAATCGACAATCCCGGTGCCATACACCTTGAATACATCATTGATACCATCATTATCAGGAGTGAATGAATTCGGTATATATAATGTGAATACATCATCAACATAAACCTCGCCATAGGCCGTATCGCGACAACCATATTGTGTTTCTACGGCCTGTATGATTTTATACAATCCGATGGTATGATACAGATGAACAGGATCTGCTTCCGTTGAAGTTGTGCCATCACCCAAATGATAAAACCATTGTGAAGCGCCAATCGATTGATCATGAAAAGTTACCGTGGGCGCAAGGAGATCAGGTTTTTCAGGTGTATAATTAAACCCTGCTTTTGGCAATGGATGAACATTGATATAGGATGGTTTTAATTCATTAGCCGAGCAATTTAAACTGGTGGACACCGTTAACTGTACATTAAACAACCCGTCATTTTTATATATATAATCTGGATTTTGCAATGTATCAGAACCACCATCACCGAAATCCCAGTACCACCATTTAATTATTCCATCCTGAGACAATGATTGATCCGTAAAAGAAACCGGAAGTGCCTCGCAACCCTGCCTAATGTTGGAGATAAAATCGGGGATAGGAAGATGGTACACTTTTGTACTTATTGAAACAGAATCAACACATCCATAATTGGTCGTAGTAGTTAATTTAATGGTTTGTAATCCGGCAGTGTTATATATATGTTGCGGGTTTCCCAATAAACTAATTCCTCCATCGCCAAAATTCCAATTTAAGTATTGAATGGTATCTAGCTTTACTGTTGAAAGATTAATAAAAGTAGTAAGCTCTCCGAGACAGACTGAATCAGTTGTAAAAAGCGGTGAAGGTAAAGCATGTACTAAAACTGTTTTGCTTGTTGTATCAACACATCCTGAATCTGACGATACAGTAAGTGCAACTGTAAAGGTGGTGTCCTCAATATAGGTATGAACAGGAGATTGAATGCTGACAGGGCTGGAACCATCACCAAATGTCCAGTACCAGAACTTAAGATACCCCACTGTAATTGTTGATTGTTCAATAAACGTAAACTGATTCGATTTGCAAATATTCCCAAAGGCAAAACGGGCTTGTGGATTAGGATTAATATAAGCATCCAGCGTTGAATCATTTTTACACCCCGTGTTTCCCGTTACTTCCAGTTGAACATGCTGAACCCCTCCTGAATTAAATACATGCGAAGGGTTTTTTAAAGTGTCGCTGGTACCGTCGCCAAAATTCCAGTTCCATTGAACCAGAACGCCATTATTTAATACCGACTGATCTTGAAATTGCATGGGTGTTGATTCGCATACATTTTGAAAAGCAAAGTATACTTTCGGTAAACGATTTATCACAACCGGAACAGCAACGGAATCAACACAACCATTACCGGCAATAGCGACTAATGAAACGGTATAATTGCCGGGTAAAACAAATGCATGTACGGGGTTTGCTAAACCTGTTGCAGTCAAACCATCACCGAAATTCCAATTGTATTGTGATATGCCGGTAGGTGAAAAGGAACTATCAGAAATATGTATAGGCGCCCCTTCACAAAGTTTATCATGAATAGTAAATCCTGCTTTTGGTAATGGTTGAATAAAAATTATTTTACTTGCAGTATCGCGACAACCATTTGCATTCAGAACGGCAAGGGTAATTGTCATGAGTGAATCAGCATAAAATATATGCGCTGGAAATTGATTGGTGTCAACCGCTGAACCATCTCCGAAATTCCAGTTCCAGCCGATAATATTGCTGGGAATATTAGGTGTTGTGCTTGTAAACAAGGTGGGCTTTCCAACACAATTACCTACAGCTGAAAAATTGGCAACGGGTGAAACAGGAAGATATACCATGTGTGCAACAGAATCCGTGCAGCCATTACTGTTCGACACGTAAAGCGTTACATTGTATCCGCCGCCTGTTGCAAAGAGATGCGTGACGCTGTTTCCGCTAACAGGCAATGAGCCATCACCAAAAATCCAAGTTTCGCTCCCGCCTGTTCCAGTATTCGACAAACTTGTAAAACTAATCGGTGCGTTAGGGCAACCCTCCGGAACGGAAAAAACCGCTGTTGGAGATGCATAAGTAATCACCTGATGGGCGGTAGAACCGCGGCATCCGAAAACATCATCAAGTGTTAATGTTACATAATAAGTGCCACTTAAATTATATATATGCGCTGGATTCTGACTACTATTAATTCCTGATCCATCCCCGAAATTCCATGCCCAGCTAATAATATTTCCATTCGTGGTATGCGTTGTGTCGGTAAAAATCAAGGGTTGATTCGGGCAAACAGGTGGACTAGTAAAACCCGGATGAGGAATGTCTCTTGCAAAAACAGGATGTGTAACAGAATCTCTGCAACCACCATCATTACTTACAATTAATGTTACATTATAATTCGCCGGCCATGGAAAAACATGGGTTGGACTTTGTAAATTTGAAAAAGTGCCATCAGCAAAATTCCAAAGCCAATTATTTACAGGAGAGCCTGTATCAACATAGGAAGAATCCATAAACGAGGCCGAATTAAAACAGGAATCCATTACGTTAAAAGCTGCAGTAATGGATGTTTCATGTAGTATACTATTCAATACAACCTGGCAGCCTGTTACTGAAGTGAGAATAACACTAAGTGTGTCACCCACTAAAGGATTCACAATGTTGATTGACTGAGTTGTTTCTCCGGTACTCCATTGATAGCCTGTAAATCCGGAAGGTGCTGTTAAAGTTGCTATTAAATTCCCGGGACAAAAATCGCTCCTGACATTAAACTCAAAACACATACAATCAATATATGCATAACCATAATGGGCTCCCAGGTTGCAATCACCGGTTGAGAATTCGATAGTGATTACACTTCCCATTTTACTTGTTAAGTCTATACCAACAGATGTCCAGTTTTTCCAATGTACGGTATTGGTAGAATCGAGCGGATCTACAATGGTTTGAAATCCAGGTATGCCGGCAGCCGCCACTACACTGTACATACCACAAACGGAGTCAATGTCTCCATTTTGATCAAAAACACGAATTTCAAAACGCGGTTGATCTCCAGGGTCATGGCCTGGATCCTGCAAGACGACAGCATAACGATAGATAAACAAAGCTGTTTGAGGAGTAACCAAAAAAGAATACCGCAACTGCTCCGCTTGATAATTTGCAAAATCATTTCCCAGCCTCACTGAAAAATTTCCGCCCGGGGCAACAACACTTAATTGATTATTGGTGTTTGGGTCCGTCCCGGGTCCGGTCATGATGGTATGCCTGCCCGGCACTATTCCGGGAAAAGTAGAATTTATTGGACAGCAGGTACCGGTAGTACCAGACCAGCCGGCAAAACTATTTAGTTCAAAATCGGCATTTGGACAACTGCTTTGCTGTGCAGCTACCGGCAAATACCCAAAGAAGGTTAAGGAAAGAATAAAATGGCTAAAAAAAAGCCAATATGATTTCACTTGTATTTAATGATAGGTTTTGGTAAGGTAAAACTATCTTTTCCAGCCCAAAATTCCTAATCTTTTCTTGCGAGCCGGCATCAAAGGGGTTCAAATCAGTTACCGGGACTGTTAAAATGGCTGCCACATCCAACTAATTGCATAAAAAACAATTAAATCTTAGCAATAAAACGCCCGTTTTTTGAAAAAAGCCCTGATTCTGAATATCTCCGGATACAATAAGCTATGAATTTTTAAAAGTCTTTGCCGGACTATGTTCCCTGCTATTTCAAAAATCAGCCCTTATGATTTAAAAAGGTAAAATGGTTGATAAAAGTTCTTCCATTTATTCAATTTGTTTCAGTACTTTGCTACATCTTTAAAATTAACTGAAATAACGGAGCAATAAACACAATAAGTTTGTGTAAAAAATTAAAACCCGCCGAAAATAACCTGCTTTCTCCTATTTAATTTTGGGGACGCTAAATAGCATTATGAAAAAAATTCTTTTTCTTTTCCTTTTATTCATTGCTACCAATGCCCCTGCACAATATTTTGATTGGAATGAAATCATCGTTTCCTTGAATAACCAGGGTGGGTGGGCCCACTTCGACAGTCACCGTGTTGCAGGAAATGGAAAGCAAGTAGTAAGGTATAAGGTTGTCCCCTGCTTGATGTGCAATGTGGAGACGATTGAGTGCTTTGTTGATTCAAATGGGAATATTTCTGGATGCCAGAATAATTACTGGAATGGTTACCGCGAAAGTTACTTCGATCGTTTCAGCAATCTGATACAGGTTACCAAACCGGGTCCTCATTATTTACTTAAATACTTTAAATCCGACACCACGATCATTCCCTTAAACGATTCGATGCCGGATTTTGTTGACGCTGATCATTCCAAAAATCTATACCTTTTTTACGCTGTAGGCAATTCTACACGGATTAATATTTATGATTCAACCGGAACTCATTTAAATGATCTGTTGTTAACTGGAACGCAGTATCGATTGTCTGATAACGGTGAGTTTTATATGTGCGAAAACAACTTGTTGCTGAACTCAGCAATAGTAAAAAAATATTCCCATGCCGGTGTTTTTATTCAGGATTATACATTTAGTTATTTTATGGATCTAAGTATTTCTCTTCCTGATTTTGAAATAGCAAAGCAATCAGGTAAAGTTTTTGGCGTACTTAATAATGATGTGGTGTGTTATGATTCTTCAGGTACGTTGATTAATGCAATTCCAATAACAGATAACAAACATATAAGTATAGCACTAGATGATTCAGAGAACATCTATTTATGGGAAGGCAATCAGATTTTAAAATACAATCAGAACATTGAAATGTGGCATGCCAATGTTGATGCATCTTTAACAGAAAAAATCGAAGTTGATCAGCAAGGTAATATATATTATATCTGCGACTATGCTGAGCCACTATACGACAGTAACAATGGCAATTTTATCCCTACCTCCTATTATGTTCCCCCTGCACTTGCTTTTAAAGGGTACCTGTCTGATCCGGGCTCTAATGCCGGCTTTGATTTTAATGTTGTAATGGGGAAAATAAGCAGCGCACATGTTGATTCTGTTAATATATATGTTACCGTTGCCATTCAGAATGATTTGCCCATCACCGCATTTTGCACACGCAGTATTTTCGACGTACGGCTAAACTATGATCATTTGCCGGTAACTCTTACTGAAGACACCGTTTATATTGAATTAAGTGATGTTTCAGGTTCATTCAGCAGCGCGATAATAATTGGTACGGGAAAAGGTTTGTTGATTCCTTGTTCTGTGCCGGATTTTGTTCCTCCGGGCACCGGCTATCAGCTTAGGGCACGATTGGGTGACACCATCTCTGTGAGCGCTCCCCTATCGCAATTGTATGCGGTAAAAACAGCTCCGCAGGCTTCTATATTTTTGGAAAACAGTATAGAAGAAAGCTATTCCTGCCAACCTTTTCTATTCAAAACCAATCCAAATCAAAACGTCACTTATGATTGGTTTAGTGTAACCGACCCGCTTTTTGCCCCTGTCTATAATTATTTCCCGATGCATGATTCATCTATCGTTTTGCCTTTTAATTCCTATGAAGCAATAGGGGTTACCATCACGAACACTATTAATGGTTGCGTAGCAAAAAGTGAGTTCATTACACCATATGAACTCGACCCAATGAACCCCCTTGATCTTCGTATGTTTTTCCCTGATACTGTGTACGTAAACGATGTACCATTTCAAATTCAAACACCAGGTTATTTGCTGGGACATGTTACTGGCAATGGCGTTTATGAAGACCAATCAGCCAACGGAACAACTTATTTCTACCCTGATAGTGTGGCCCCCGGCCTGATACCATTAACACGTACATTGTTACACAGTGGTGTTCCATGTGTTCCGTTTAGTAATACGCAATATATTTATGTTAATGGTGATGTGCGAAATATTGTAATGGGTGATGTAGAGCAGGGCGACCAAACAGCTTGTGTGGGTGATTCCGTTTTAATCCCGTTCACATTGTTGGATTCCACTTTATATGATTCTACCAACACCTTTGTTGTGGAGCTGTATGACAATGATCCTAACAACAGCAAAATAGTTAAACTTGCCGATATTGGGAATGGAACCGCTTCCCCCATCAGTTGCGTAATGCCCAATTTCAGAGGAGATTTTCTGCGTTTCAGAATTCGTTCCACGCAAACAGGCGAACACAGCACGCTGAATGCAAACGGCAATATCAGTGTTCCTGTTTATCCTTATGTGCAATTTCAAGAAAACTTCTTTACTACCAATTGTTATCCAACCAATGTTCCAATTAATATATATAGCAGTTATGGTGAGCACAAGTGGTTTTACAACGACACTTTATTTATTGATAGTATTGACTGGAATATTGGCACAACACCAATGCAAGGCGGCTTGTATTTATTAGCTGTTACAGACCCTGATAATGGATGTATTGCAAAGCTGGGCCCTATACAAGTCAATGACTCTGCACACATTCCTTCTTTAGTAACAGATCCCCCATCTTACTTTTTATACTCTTGTGGTCATCTTTTTCCGCAAATTACCGCACAAACCGACACGCTCTCCTCCATTAGTTGGTACTATGGAAACACCATTTTACCTGCATTTTCTGAGTCAAAGATGTCGAATACCCACCCCATCCAAGCCGTCAACACGATTAGCCGCTGCTGTTTCGTGAGTTCTCGAAGCCAACCCATGCCGACGGTTATACTCTCTTCTTGATGGCGTCGCAGTGGTATGTTTTTTGTCGATGGCTCACCAAGGTGTTCTTTATCGGCCCGCGAGGCGGCTTGAGATCGGTTGGCGCAGAGAACGTCCCCTTGTCCGGCGCGCTGATTGTCGCCCCGGTACACCTTTCACACCTCGATCCTCCGGCGGTTGCGTGCGGAACCAAGCGCCCATTGCGGTTCATGGCGAAAGAAGAGTTGTTCAAGGTTAAGGTGCTGGGGCCCCTCATTCGATCGCTCGGCGCGTTTCCGGTTAAACGTGGAGAGGGTGATACCGAATCGATTCGATACGCCATGTCCTGCCTGGAAAGAGGCGAAGCTGTACTGATCTTTCCGGAAGGCACCCGGGGGGATGGCGACACCCTGCTCCCCATTAACCGAGGCATTGCAATGATCGCCAAGCGAACCGGGGCAAAGGTGATGCCTGTCGGCATCGTTGGCACCAATGTGATCCTTCCGAAGGGTGGGGCCAAGAAAGGAAAACACTTGGTGACGATTGTTTATGGCAAGCCATTCACCTATGACGAAGCGTCTACAGGCGCATCGGAGAAAGAGAATCGAGAGATCTTCGCCGCCCGCTTGGCTTCAGAAATGGTGT
>JANOXC010000164.1:0-4684 GCA_031418215.1 Bacteroidota bacterium | reverse complement strand
ATTTCATTTACAGAAAACGTTTTTGAATGAGCAAGAGCAGCAGTAAAAGTATTTTTCGATTTAGGTGGGGTAATTACACCACCAACAAGTATCTGTTATGGACTGCCAAAATATTTTCATTTCTGTTTTGCTACTTTTTATTGCTGGAAACAAATTTTTTGTGGCTTACCGGATACATGCCGAATATCAAACAGGTGAGAAACCCCGAGGTGGCAGTTGCTTCAGAGTTGTATACTGCCGACAGCGTTTTGATTGGAAGATATTATACGGAGAACAGGACACCCATTGCTATCAAGGAAGTCTCCCCATTCATGATTAAGGCATTAATATGTACTGAGGATGTTCGATTTTACAGTCATTATGGTTTTGATTTGCGTTCCATTTTTGGCACCATGTCATCAGCAGCCAAAGGAGATCAACGTGGCGGGAGTACACTTACTCAACAGTTGGCTAAAAACATGTTTGAAACAAGATCATCGATTAACCAAGGTCTTTTGGGAAAGATTCCGTATGTGCGAACAGTTATCTATAAAACAAAGGAATGGATTACAGCATTTAAGCTGGAGTTGTTTTATTCAAAGTCAGATATTTTAGAGATGTATTTAAATACTATTGATTTTGGAAATAGCTGGTATGGGATTAAAGTTGCTTCGAAAAATTATTTTGGTAAATTACCTATAAAATTGAATATTCAAGAGGCAGCATTACTCACAGGAATGTTGAAAGCCACATCTACTTATAATCCTTTTAAAAACCCTGCACAAGCACAGGGGCGAAGAAATATTGTATTGGATCAGATGTATAAATATGGAGCGGTAACAAAAACTGTTCATGATTCAATAGAGAAACTTGACATTGATTTAAAGTTTAAGGATCAACAGGATGATAATGTAGGTGATTCATATATTCGAACGTATGCAGGCACTATTGTAAAATCATGGTGTAGGAAAAATGGTTTCAATCTGTATGAAGACGGCCTTCATATTTATACTACCATCAACTCCAAATTGCAACAATATGCTGAGGACGCTATGCATGATCATCTTGCTAAAATGCAAAAGCAGTTTAATGACAACTGGGGGAAGCGAAATCCTTGGTGTGATGAGTCAGGAAATGAAATCCCGGGCTTTATTGAGTCAAATGTTAAAAGAACAGAACTTTATAAAGCATTATCAAAAAATTTTAATGGAAATATAGACTCTATAAACATTGCATTAAATAGGCCCAAACATATGGAAGTGTTTACCTGGAAAGGGCAACATGATACTGTTTTATCTACCATGGATTCCTTAAGATATTATACACGCTTGTTACAAGGAGGAATGATGTGTTTTAATCCATTTACTGGAGAAATAAAAGCATATGTAGGAGGGAACGATGCGCAATTTTTTAAATATGATCACGTAACATCAGCAAAAAGACAGCCCGGTTCAACTTTTAAGGTATTTGCTTATACTGCAGCGATAGACAAAGGATATAGCCCATGCGATGTGTTTATAGATAAATCTGTACTCATTTTACATAATGGTACTCAAAGATGGCAGCCACGCAATGCGACCTGGGTTTATACCAATCAACCAAAGACCTTGCGAAGGGCTTTAGCGCAATCCATCAATTCTATTACTGTTCAATTATCAGAAAAAATAGGATGGGGTACAGTTGTTGAATATGCACATAAATTGGGAATTAAAAGTAAATTGGAAAATGTGCCGTCCATTTGTTTAGGATCCAGCGATGTTACTGTTTTTGAACTCACGAATGCATATGGTACTATATTAGCTGATGGTATTTATCGAACTCCTGAAATAATTACCAGGATTACCGATAGAGATGGAAAAGAATTAGTGACATTTCATGCCAGCGAGAAACGTGTGCTGAGCGAAGAAACAGCATGGTTGATGCGCTATATGCTACAGGGTGGAATGCAGGAACCCGAAGGAACTTCACAAGCTTTGTGGAGTTTTAACTTGTTTCAGAACGGCAATGAGATTGCAGGAAAAACTGGAACTACTTCTAACTATTCAGATGCATGGTATGTAGGAATGACACAAAACCTTGTGACCGGAGTCTGGGTTGGAACTGAATACAGGAGCGTTCATTTTAGTAGCAATACAGGACAAGGTTCCAGAATGGCTTTACCTATTTTTGGCAAATTCATGGAGGCCGCAATCAAAAACAAGAATCCTGAGGTGGCAGTTGGACGATTTCCGAAACCGAAAGTGAAGATTACAAAAAAATACCAATGCAATTATGCCCTGCCATCCGATTCAACGGCAATCGATTCTTTATATATAAATGCCGGGGATTCTGTTTTGTTAAAGGGGAAGAATGATTCGCTGATTTTTGACTAATACAATTATTAAAAAAATAAGCCCTGAAGTAACCTGGTGAATTTATTAAGCCAATCTTTTAAAGGTAAAAGCTTTTCCTGATCCTGATTTCAGGTATCTTTCAAAATGATAAGCTTTATATTTATCGGTGAAAACAATATAGGTTATCAGTTCAATAGGTAGCCTTGTTGATGTATAAGAAACTTCCATTTTATGATGTCTAATTAACCGCTCATTGAGATTGCTTGTACAACCAGTATAGTAGGTGCCATCGCAGCATTTCAGAAGATAAACACTCCACATAATATATATAATAAATGATTGATAGTTGTTTTTTGTTCAGCTAAAATCAGATTTCTATCACGAAAATATTAATATTTATTGGGAGAAAAAACAGTTTTATCAAACGTACTTTTAAACTGCTAGAAAGTTGTTGGTATTAAATTTCTCTAATAACAAACACTTCTCCTTCGCTCTGCGAGCTATGTAGGACGAAGTCCATTTCATTAATAATGTTGAATAGTAAAAGTGGAATGGGTCCACCATAGCCCGTCGAAAAATCTCATCAACGAGTTAAGTTTAAAAGTAGAAAGCCCTCCTTCGCTTTTCAAGCTTCGGAGGGCGATGCCCTTTTCATGAATAATGTTTAGTAGTAATAGTGGACGGCGTCCACCGTAGCCCTAGAATAAATCTCATCAACGAATGTAGTCTAATAGTAAAAAGCCCTCCTTCCTGAGTTCTGACATTTAGTGCGGTAGCAATTTCCACTTTTTAATCCATTTAGCAAGAGGACTATCCATAATATCATTTGTTGGCGATCGGAATATGAAGGTTTCCTTGGTTAATTTGTCTTTTATGTGTGTTTCTGTAATATTCCAAATAAGAAATCGAATATCACGCAAGGATAGTTTTGTTTCCAGTTCTAAATACTTCTCAATGATTAAGGCTACAAAACAGATTAAGACATGTGATCTTATTGCATCTTCCTTGCGATGAAATATAGGCCTCGTTTCCAAATCAGTTTTACTCATACGAAAAGACTGTTCAATACGCCAAAGATTATGATAATGTGATATGACTTTTTCATTGGATAAGTTCTCTTCTGTAAGATCAGTGCAATACCCTTTTATTCCCAAAAGCAGCTTTCGTTTTTCAATCAATGGTTTGTTTAATTCTACTTTTTCCTTGGATATTTTTTTTACAAATTTTACACCTTTGCCCGATGATTGCTGCGCTACAAGTTCTTCAGCTTTTTTAATCATCTTATTTAAATCATGTAACTCTTTGGTGAATCGTTTGGCAGAAAATTCACAGATTAAATCACCATGCGAAGATGGAAAACGTGCGCTTGCCCCATTTTTACTCTCTAAAACAGCGTGTGCTCTTTTTACTAAATCCAGATTAGCATTGGCCAACCGAGCTCCAACTATATAGGAGATGTTTTTTGCCCTAAGCTCTGTCAATCTTTCTTCCGACAACATTGCGGCATCAGCTACAACAATAGGCTTTGCATCTTTATGTTCGTTCATAAAGTTTTCAAGAACTGGCAACATCGTCTTTCCTTCGAATGTATTACCAGGAAATACTTCGCAAACCAAAGGAAAACCAGACTGCGTAACCAATAATCCAACAACTATTTGAGGCTGTTGAGATTTATTATCTTTTGAAAACCCGGGTATCCGCAATTCATCAGATTGAAAGGTCTCAAAATAAAGCGTAGTAACATCATACAATATAAAATAAAACTGCTCTTTAAATTTCTCTGCCGCTATTTTATAGGCACACTGCTCAACTAAAGTTTGTTGGGTAATTAACTTAGGAATGTTACGATAGATCCGTTGTGAGTATGAAATTCCAAAATAATGTGACAGCAATTCTACGGTTCTTCGTTTAGATGCGGGTTCAATAAGACGCATGATAACCAAATCAAGTAGTAATGGATCTAGACTTGATAAACCGCATTCATTTATGCAACACGTTAAAAATTGTCTGGCAAACTGATGAGTTATACCAATGCATTCACCCCTATCTACAAATAAAATTTTCTGTTGTGGTTCAACAAATAATGAACCTTGCATTGTTTCATTGGCAATCCATTCTCTGGCTTTCAAAACCAAAACAGACACTTCATCTGCATCTTTACTACTACCAAAATGCTTAATTATTTTTGACTTGTGCCCTTGATATACCACTACTTGAATGGCAATGGCGCCTGAAGCAGTTCGTACTTTTCTGATGGAAAACATACCACAAAATAGCCATTAGTGCGGTAAAAATTAGAAAAATGAACTCTATAGTATAGAAATTCAATGACTTAAAGATTCAAAATTTCTTATTCTTAGCTGATGTCAGAA
>JANOXC010000163.1:0-31026 GCA_031418215.1 Bacteroidota bacterium | reverse complement strand
CATTTCTGTTTGTACCTGAAGAAGTTCCACTTATCAGGTAGGCATCATCACTCCAGTCAGGCGTGTTTTCTCCTGCAACCCATTCGCGGGTTCTGTTAGAAATGTGTGTGCTCGTTCCGCCACCATATTGTGCATCCCAGGTAATAGTGCCATTAATAGCAACCGTGAAGGAAAGATGACCGCCGGCATTCCTGCCATTATTAGTAACGGTTTTTGTCCCTTCAATTTTATTAAAATTGACATAATAGTTGTTAAATGAAATCGTATGTGTGCTTGCCGAATCCCTGTAGTGCCCGATAAAATCAACATAGATGATTCCACTTCGGTAATTACCGTCTTTACATAGGCAATTTGTCGTTCCAAAATCAATGCTGATTCTGTGCGGAGTTGCCATGCTGTCTATGGAAACCGTTGCACAAGTGGTTAATATTTTTTCTGGCTCAGCTCCACGATAAGAAACCAAGGCTCCGGTTGCGGCTTCATCAGCAATATTTGCCACATCATTGAAGGATGCATCGGCCATTGCATTATCTACTACACTCGTAGTGTCATTGTCCTCTTCGGCCTTGTCTTTTTTACATGCTGAAAATGCTAAAACAGCGGATATTATTACAACAACGGTTTTGAAATTTCTTATTGATCTCATGTTTTTTGATTTATTAGTATAAATTAGAATTTCCTGGCAATAGAAGGTTTAACGATATGCCATATTTTTTGTTTGGCAGAAGTAAAAAATTAACATTGGATTATTCTCAATTCCGTGTTAATAAATTCAGTGGAGGCCATACTATTTAAGAATTAACCCCCGTTACTTACAAGTACCTTTGAAAGTTCAAAAACAGCCAGCATGCGCAAGTTCAGCAAGATTATCCTGTCTTTTATATTCTTTTCCGGAGTCGTTTGTGCTCAGCAAACGGAGTTTTATCATGAGCCCGACCATTTGTATAAGCAGGCACTGGAGCTGCTCACGAAGGAAAAATACAGTGCGGCACGAGAGACCTTTGAAAGGTACTTATTAGTGCTCGATGCTTCTACAGTGAATGTAATAGATGCAAATTACTATAAAGCTGTTTGTGCCTATGAATTGTATCATCCTGATGCGGGTGCGTTATTTTCAAGCTATCTTGATCAATATCCGGAAGGCTTGAAGAGTGGGATGGCTCATTTTTATCTTGCCCGTATCAATTATCGTGAAAAGAAATACAGAAATGCTATTCCCCATTTCGAAAAGACAGATATATATTATCTCAATAATGATGAAATTGCAGAGTATTATTTTAAGCTTGGATATTGCTATTTTGTTAAAGCTGATTATGAGAAAGCAAGTAAAAGCTTTAATGAAATCGTAAGGGTTGAGTCAAGATATCAAACGGCTGCTCAGTATTATTATGCACACATAGCCTATGTTAACGATAATTACAATACTGCATTAGAATCATTTAAATCATTAACCACATCAGAAACTTTTGGACCAATTGTGCCATATTATATTGCTCAAATATATTTTGAACAGAATAAGTATGATGAGCTCATTGAATTTGCACGGCCTTTAGTTGAAGCAGGTACGGTTGAAAATAATAAGGATATCACGAGGCTGATTGCGGAGTCTTATTATATGAAAGGGGATTACAAGAATGCCCTTACCTTTTTTGAACGATATCAAGCAAATTCCGCAAGTATCAACAGGGAAGATTATTACAGTATAGGGTATAGCAATTTCAAAACGGGATCATATCAAAGGGCGGTCGACAATTTACAGAAGGTAGTTAATATTGAGGATTCCGTTTCACAAAATGCATATTATCATTTAGGAGTATGTTTTCTTCAGTTGGATAATAAACAAAGCGCAAGAAATTCATTTCAGTTCGCCTCCAAAACAGATTTTATTCCGGTTGTTAAGGAAAAGTCGCTTTTTAATTATGCAAAGCTTTCTTATGAGTTAAACTTTCAATCGGTTGCTGTAAATGCATTCCGAAACTACATCAAGGCATATCCGACAGGTGCTTCAGTGGATGAAGCCAACGAATTGCTGGCCAGCCTTTATTTAACAACACATAATTACAAAGATGCTCTTGCTGCATTGGAAAGTATAAGCAATAAGTCGGTTAGTGCAAAAAAGGCGTTTCAAAAAGTTGCTTATTACAGAGGCGTTGAGTTTTTCAATGATGGTGATCGCGACAAAGCCATCAACATGTTTGAAAAGGCAATCATCAATGATATAGATCCTGTATTGAGGGCGCAGGCAATGTATTGGAAGGCAGAAGCGTTGTATGCACAGAATAAATTTGAGGCAGCTGTAAAACAATATCGTATATATATATTTAACCCGGGTTCTATCAATACTGCAATGTATAACCTGGCAAACTATAATTTGGGCTACTGTTATTTTAAACTGTCCAATTATGACGAGTCCCAAACTTGGTTCCGTAAGTACAATAAAAATAAAGAAGGTACTGACAAAGATCATCGTGATGATGCCAATATGCGAACCGGCGATTGTTTTTATGCCATGCGTCAATTCGATAATGCTTTGGATTTTTATGGCGAAGCTATTACTGCAAAGTCGTCATCTTCGGATTATGCTTTGTTTCAAAAAGGTATTATTATGGGAATACAAAACAATCAAAGTGGAAAATCCTCAGCCATGGAAATGTTACTTACACAATATCCCAAATCAAAATATAGGCCTGATGCATTGTACGAATCTGGTAGAGTGGCTATGGTATTAAATAATAATGAAAAGGCATATGCTTCGTTCAATCGGCTAATGAGCGAATATCCCACTAACAGTTATAACAGCAAAGCATTATTAAATATAGGGCTTTTGCAATACACTGATAAACAAGATGAGAAGGCTTTGAATACTTATAAGATGGTAATTGATAAATATCCCGGATCAGGAGAAGCTGCCGAAGCATTAAATGGGATTAAAAATATTTATGTTAGTAATGGCAAACCTGATGATTACTTCTCCTATATTAAAACTGTACCAAATGCCAGTGTGAGCATTGGTGCTCAGGATTCTATTACCTATGAAGCTGCAGAGCAACAGTACCTGAAGGGGAATTTTGAAGATGCTACAACAGATTTTATCAATTATTTAAGTCATTTTCCGGAAGGAGCATTTCGTCTTAATGCAACATTTTATAAAGCGGAGTGTGATTACAGAAGCAAAAATTATGCAGTAGCAATCACAGCCTATGAGGAGATTGCTGCAAAACCTAAAAATATATATACTGAAAAATCGCTTGTTAAAGCAGGCCTGATCCAGTTTCGTAATGCCCAATATGAGCAAGCAATTTCACATTTCAAAAAGCTGGAGGAAACGGCTGATTTACTGGATAATATTTTAACCGCGCAAACAGGGCTGATGAGAAGTTATGACATGACTTCACAGCGTGATATGGCAATAACTTATGCGCAAAAATTAATTGCATCCGACAAAGCTCCCATGGAAATAGTTAATGAGGCACACCTGATTTACGGGCGCGCAAGTATAGAAGCCGGGGACCTTACAACGGCACAACGTGAGATGACCATCATTGCAAAACAATCAGGAGTAGTGGGAGCAGAAGCCAAGTTTGATCTGGCGTTGATTCAGCATAGATTGCATAACTACAAAACTTCCAAAGAAAAATGCTTTGAAGTGATCAATGCTGTTCCATCTTACAACTATTGGATAGGCAAGAGTTTTGTATTGCTTGCCGATAATTACCTGGCTTTGAACGATACATTTCAGGCTAAGCACACGCTGAAGAGTATTGTTGAAAATTATGAGATGGACCCTGCTGACAAAGAAGACATCAGGAGTATCGCAGTTGACAAACTCAATGCATTGTTGAACAAGGAGAAAGAAGGTTCGATGAAGGAAGATGAGCCGGGCATTAAACCTGAAGAAGATCTGAGTAATGATAACAAAAATCAATAATATATAGACTGATGAAGAACTCCAGCATAATGGCAATGAAAACCTGTATCCAGATATTATATATATTATTTTTTTTACTGATGGTTTCCGGTGTTAACGCTCAAACTAACGACAAAGGCAATCTTGGTAATGAAGACGTAACCATTGTTAAAGAATATCAACCTGTATTAAACGATGCATTCAAGATGAATATTCTGCCTGCAGGTGATACCTCTTCCGCCTCACCGGCACAGTTACAATACAAGATTGAGCCTTTACAAATGAATTCTGTGTTTAACTTAACACCAATCAAGCCTGTTAAAATTAAAGATGATGTGATTAAGAAATTATACCGTGGTTTTGCAAAGGCCGGTTATGGGAATTACAATACTCCTTTATTAGAACTAAGTTATAATAGCATTCGTAGTAAATTGTTTGATGCAGGGGTGCATGCAAAACACCTTTCTTCAACAGGTTCCATCAATGACTATGGTGATCCTAGCTTTAGTAAAAGTGAATTTGGTGCCAATGGAAAGCGTTATTTTGAGAAGAATGCTGTGAGCGCCGATATAGCGTTTGATAGGAATGTTTCTCATTTTTATGGTTACAATTCTCCTCCAGAGATGTTCACAAAATCTGAGACCAAACATTTGATGAATTTCACATCCGGGAATTTTGCTTTCTACAGCACTTCTAGTGATAAGGACAAACTGGCTTACCATGCAGGGTTCGACTTCAAAGGTTTTTCAGATAACTTGCAGAGTAATGAATCAACAATTGGTTTTAGTGCAGGTGGAGGAAAACGATATAATGATAGTTACATCAGCGGTGAAATGGAGCTTGATGCTACAAACATATCACAGCCATTGCAGGACAATGCCAGAACTGTTTTTAGGCTGATGCCGAGATATGCCTTTAAAAAAGATAAATATTTTCTAACGGCTGGTGTCAATATCGCATATGAAAGCGGCGATGCTATCGATTCTAAATTGCATTTGTATCCACATCTTGAAGCCAGTTTTCAGTTATTGCCGGATGAGGTAAGTGTTTACGGTAAGTTAAGTGGTAACCTTAAGACAAATACACTTGTTGAATATTCAAAGGAGAACCAGTTTCTGAATAATTCAACTCTGATGCTTAATACCAATACCAATGTAAATTTTTCAACAGGAGTCAATGCCCGGCTTTCAAAAGAATTGATTGCTGTTGCAGGATTGACTTTCACACGTACCCGGGATATGCCTTATTTTTTTAATGTCGTAAAAAACAATGATCCGGTTAAATATACCGTCGTTTATGACGATGTCAATATGTTGAACCTGCATTTTGAGATGAATTATGTGCAGGAGACTAAACTAGGTATAGGATTACGTGCTGATTATTATTCCTACAATACTGACAGTTTGGAAAAACCACTTTTCGAACCAACATTTCGAATTGGACTAAATGGAAATTATGCCATTGCTGACAAAATATTTCTCAAAGCTGAACTCTATTATAATGCTCCAACTTATGCCTATGATTATACACCGGGCAGTTCACATTATCAGCGCTTAAGAGCTTATACTGATCTTAACATTGGTGTAGATTATCATTATTCAAAAATATTAACGGCTTTTGTTCAACTGAACAATGTTGGGATGCAGCAATATTTTCGCTGGTATAATTACCCTTCCTACCGTTTGAATATGATGGTTGGGGCTACTTATTCATTTTGGTAGATTGCCATAATATTGTTAGAAATTATCGAAACCGTTTGTTTAGTTCTGACTTGCTTGCCCGTCAGGTTTATTTTAAAGAAGGATTTACTGCAAAGTTGTATATTGTGAATGCTTTTTTTAATTATGAAACAATAAATAGTAAAGCTTCCTTTTTTGTTAAATGAAAAAATGATAACTTAGTAGAACAAAATAAAGATAAATGAATTTACCTGAGGCTGTATCCTATTTTACTGAGGTAAAAATCGCGCCATCATGGAAGGAAAAACTTGGGGCAGAATTCAACAAGGATTACTTTTTTCAATTGAAGAAATTTCTTGAAGATGAACGTAAGTCTGGGAATAGAATTTTCCCTGCCGGTAATAAAATCTTTGCTGCATTCGATCTCACTCCTTTTAATAAAGTGAAAGCTGTGATTTTAGGACAAGATCCATATCATGGAGTAGGGCAGGCCAATGGATTGTGCTTCTCAGTAAACGATGGAATTAGGGTTCCGCCCTCATTGGTTAATATATATAAGGAACTTCAAACCGACTTAGGAATTCCAATTACTAGCTCGGGCAACCTGGAAGCCTGGGCGCGACAAGGCGTATTGTTGTTGAATGCAACGTTAACAGTAAGTGAAAATGCAGCAGGGTCACATCAGCAAAAGGGGTGGGAAGAGTTTACTAATGCAGTGATCCGCAAAATTTCAGATGATGCAGAACAAGTAGTGTTCTTGTTATGGGGAAGGTATGCACAAGCCAAGGCAGAATTAATAGATGGCAATAAACATTTAATATTGAAAGCAGCCCATCCATCTCCATTGGCGCGCGGTGCATTTTTCGGCAGTAAGCATTTTTCAAGTACCAATACATTTCTTAGAGCAATCGGGAAAGATCCCATTGATTGGCGTGTTAATTAAGCAAAATGGATATCGTAAGCGTCATCAAAAAAATATCTAGAGAATGAAACGCTATGGTTTGTTTGTTTTTCTTTTTTTATGCCCCTTGCTACTTAAATCACAAATGGCATTTAATTTATACAGTGCGAATAGTGGTCAGGAAGCAGTATTAAATAAAGTATCCCGTTCAGCAAAATTACCTAAGCAAGTTGTTGATTCACCGGCCGGGGTGAAAGCCTGTCAGAATTTTTTAATTAGTTTATATGATAACGGGTACCTGGCCGCTTCTTTTGATTCTATATATATAAAAGATGGCCGTTTTAATGCTTTTCTCAATATTGGACAACAATACAAATGGGCGTCGTTAACTCCATCTATCAATAAGTCTATTTTTAATGAAGCCGGAATACGGCTTTCTTTGGAGAACAAAAAGCCTGTCTCGTCTTCTGCTATCAGCACTATCGTTAAAAGGCTTTTGGTTTGGTATAATGAAAACGGCTATCCTTATGCCATTGTTCAGTTGCAGCGTATTGAAATCAACGAAGATCAACTTAGCGCAGATCTTGCCGTTGATGAAGGCCCCTTATTCAGGATTGATACATTGGTTATAAAAGGAAGTGCGAAGATCGCTGTGGTTTATTTATCGAGTTATCTGTCATTGAAAAAGGATGATTTATTTAATGAAAGCAGAATCAACAAAATAGGAACACGATTGAAAGAACTGCCTTTTGTTTCGGAGTTCAAAAAATCAGAAGTGGAGTTTTCTGAAAATAAGGCCAGGACAATTATATATATTGATAATAAAAAAGCAAGCCAATTCAATGGTATTATTGGTGTATTACCTGATGGTGATAAAAAAGGAAAGGTTAATGTAACCGGGGATATTCGTTTGCGATTGTTGAATTCATTCGGCCATGCAGAATTGATTGATATCAATTGGAGTAATCCACAGCCCAAGTCACAGGATCTAAAAGTAAAATTGAATTACCCTTTTTTATTTGATACACCTTTTGGCCTTGACTTGCAGCTTTCACTGTATAAAAAGGACACCACCTTTCTTGAGTTTGACCGTGAGCTTGGTCTACAGTATTATTTTCAGGGCAACAATTTCATCAAAGTTTATGCTGGCAGAAAAAGCAGCGATTTAATTACTGTATCGGGATATCAAGATGTAACCACACTGCCGCCGTATGCCGACGTAACAACCAACACCTATGGACTTGGTGGGAAAATCGAACATTTAGATTATAGGTATAACCCACGAAGTGGATATACCTTTGAATTACAGGCCGGGGCAGGAAACAAGGTTATTACCCGTAACAGCAAAATAAATGAGACGGCATATGATAGTGTTGACCTAAAAACCACCAGTTATAATGGAAAAGGTACAGCAGATATTTATCTCCCACTCTCGCAAAGAGCGGTTGTCAATGTGGGTGCCATTGGCGCCTGGTTATATAGTCCCGACATTTTTGAGAATGAGCTTTACCGTTTTGGAGGCTTGAAAACATTACGTGGATTTGATGAACTTTCCATACTTGCTTCACAATTAATGATCGGAAAAATTGAATTACGTTACATTTTGGAACAAAATTCCTATTTGGCTCTTTTCGCCAATGGAGCATACTATGAAAATCATAGCAATGGTAATTTTATTCATGATACACCATTTGGCTTTGGTGCCGGAATGACTTTTGAGACTAAATTGGGTATTTTTTCATTCAATTATGCCCTTGGGAAGCAATTTGATAACCCAATACTATTCAGAGCAGGAAAAATACATTTCGGGCTGGTAAACTATTTTTAAATTGATTGTTCTTCATGGTTAGAAATGGTTCAAATCCAGTGTTTTTCTGATCGTTATCATGGCCTTTGAAAACTGGCAACTTTTTACATACCTTCGCGGAATATTTTAAAAAGAAATTAACCAATGAAAGTTACTGTCGTAGGCGCCGGAAATGTAGGCGCAACTTGTGCAAATGTGATAGCCCATAAAGAGCTATGCAATGAAGTTGTTTTACTGGATATTAAAGAAGGAACAGCTGAAGGAAAATCATTAGATATGTGGCAAACAGCCCCTATCAATTTATATGATACCCATATCGTGGGTTCTACCAATGATTATGCTGCAACTGCAGGATCAGAAGTAGTAGTTATCACTTCAGGCCTTCCTCGTAAACCCGGAATGACCCGTGATGATTTAATTGCAACCAATGCCGGCATTGTAAAATCTGTCACTGAAAATATTGTAAAATATTCCCCTAATACAATCATTGTTGTTGTGAGTAACCCGTTGGATGTTATGACATACTGTTCATACCTTACTTCCGGTTTTGATTCTGCACGTGTTTTTGGAATGGCCGGCATCCTTGATACTGCCCGTTACAAGGCATTTCTTTCTTCCGCATTAAACGTATCTACAAAAGATATTCAGGCAGTATTGATGGGTGGACATGGTGATACCATGGTTCCACTTCCACGTTATACCACTGTTGCAGGTATTCCGGTTACTGAATTGATTGCTCCTGATAAATTAGCAGCAATAGTTAACAGGACCAAATCAGGTGGTGGTGAGTTAGTCAATCTGATGGGAACTTCTGCTTGGTATGCACCGGGTGCGGCCGCAGCTCAGATGGTAGAAGCCATTGTACGCGATCAAAAACGCATCTTCCCATGCTGTGCCTTATTAAACGGGGAATACGGAATGAAAGATATTTACCTGGGTGTTCCTGTTAAATTAGGCAAGAAGGGAATTGAGCAAATTATTGAATTAAAGTTGGATAAAGATGAAACAACACTACTTGAAAATTCAGCTAAAGCAGTGAAAGAAGTAATGAGTGTTTTGGATAAGATGCAGGAAGCTGTGAAATAATTTAACTAGATATATATAAGATAAGCCCTGATCATTGATCGGGGCTTATTTTTTGTCCAACTGTTAGCGGCAGGCGACCTCCCAACCTAAAATCGTCCTTTGTTGTCCGAGGTTGGTGTCCCCGCCAAGCGTAATTTATGACACCAACATGGTATGAAAAAAATGGTAGGCGGGGACGCCGACCATGGACAAGAAATACTATATATATAAATATTGAGAAACCCCTCTGAATTGTCGGAGGGCTTTTTTTGTGACAACAGTTACATCAATGTCTATCTTATATATTCTTATTTAATCAAAATAAATTTACCCTTAAATGCCGGAGTGTTTCCATCAATAAAGGAATAAAAATAGAGGCCATTTTCAATTGTACTGTTATTAATGATGAACTGGTTTTGCTCTCTAGGTAAATTATAACTATCAACAATACGACCGGCAACATCATATATTTGTAAGACTCCCTTTGCTGCATTTAAATGAAATTCAATCGTCATATTGCCATTATTCGGATTTGGAAAAAGTTTAAAACTAGTTTTCTCATTGTGCTCAATAAGGCCAACAGGTAGAAAATACTGTCCAAATAAAGTATCTAAACTAAAAATAGAATCTCCGACAATGCAATAGTTAACAGGAGTTAGCTGTAACCAATGGTTATAGGGAATATCAACAAAGTTTAGGGAGTTGCATGTAACTGAGTCTAGAATCGAGATGGTGATGAAAGAATCAGGTAAAAGCGTTCCTAAATTGAATGATATACTAGTGTCAGCTGTATTAATACTTGTCCAGGTAGGAGAGCTTGATAAAGGAATTAATTCAGAGGAATAATGCATCGTTAGCATTGTATTTATAGATGGGGTAAATCCACTATTACGAATATCAAACGAAGTTCTCACTGTATCATTACATAAAAAATTTATGCCCTGGCTTTTGTTGAAAAAACTTAAAAAGGGACACATGGTCACATTGTTGGAGAAATCATTTCCTGTAAAGGTTGAATTTGATGATTGGGCATTTATTGAATAAGAAGCATTTCCTGCCGGACAATTTTGAAAGTAGTTTAATGAATGAGAAGGTGATATTAATTGGCTTACGGTATAAATGGCGGAGTCGACATTAATTGAATAATTCCCTGCAATATCTGAAACAGCAAAATAATTACCGGGTTGAGCCATAACCGTATACCCGGCCAATTTATTTTCACCAATATCGGGGATACAATTGAAATTTACATCTTCAAAAATATTACCTGTTATTTTATTTGCATGAACCGTATGGTAGCTGCTATCATTTATTAAGGCAATATAAAAACTATTTTCATGTGGTTGTTCTTTTCCTCCAGTCAACAGCTGATTACCGAAACGAATTAAAGAGGGATAAAAATAACCGGCGACATAAACATTCCCATTACCCGTTAAAGCAATATCGACACCATAATTATAACTAAGGGGAGAATTTTCCTTGTTGTACCAAAGCGTATTTCCGGAAGCATCAAGTTTACTGATAAAAGTTGATGAATAATTCATAGAAGAAATCGTATCGCTGCCGGAGAGATAGATTTCCCCCTTTTCATTAACGGTCATAATCACAGTAGTGATTCCACTTAAGTATTTTTTCCAGTTTAGATTTCCGGTAGAATCATATTTCGCTATAAAGAACTTTGTACTATCCAATGAGTATCCTAAAATATAAAAATTGTCTGATGAATCAACGCCATTCGTACCACTAAATAAAGGACCGGGAACACACTTTGCCCAACTGACGGTTCCCAATGAATCATACTTGATTATTATTCCGTCATTGTATGCATTCGTATAAATAGTATCATTTCCATAAATGAATTGTGTGTTAGGTGGTATAAAATAAGGTAAATATCGTGTAGCATAATAATTCCCGGATGAACACATTTTAATAGTGGAGATATTCTCAACTGCATTGCCAGTAATTAACCAAATTGCATGTCCCGATGAATTGAATTTAGCAATGATTGAACCGGGTGCTGACACCAAAATAGTATCAATCATTACCGGCAAGGTAGAATTGGTGCCGCCACTTAAAAGAATTTCACCATTTGCATCAGCCTGAACAACAGAAAACATTGTCTGCACATAGTTAAATAAGTTACCTGTAGTAGGATAATTTTGGGACCAGATAAAATTACCGGAGGTGTCATACTTGGCTAAAAAGCCGCTAGCAACTCCAATTAATGCAGTATAAGTATTGGGGCCTATCATTATCGTACCTTCATACTGACCTGTCATATATATTGAGCCGTGATGATCATAGCAAATGGATGTAGGGTATGCAAATTCAGAACAGGGATTTTGAATAGCCCATTTTAGATCCCCTTGCGCATTGTATTTTGCAAGGAAGACATCCTCTCTACCCATTGCGGTAAAAGTTTGGTTTCCTAATTTCATAACAGATGAATAACCACCTGTTACATAGACGCTTCCTTTTTCGTCTACTGCAACATAAAGTCCTTCAGAAATAGTATTTGTAATGACACTGTTATTTGCCCAAATGAACCTCTGAGAAAAAACAAATATATGATGGAATGCAAAAACCAGTGTTAAAAGATATTTGCTCATTGATCAAATGTAGGAAATTGAATCATTGATAAAAATATCAAAGTTGTTTTTTTCTTCAGCTCCTACTTGTTTTATGGGATCATTAAGGAGTACGACCTTGTAAATTCATTTAATATGTTTCAGAGACCCTTTCACGAAACAAAGATGAAACTTGGCAACCACAGCCAACACCCAATTAAGTCAACTTTCGGCCATTTTTCTTATACCTGTATATTGCTATCCTTGGTCCGCTTGCCCGCCAACCGCTTTTACTGATATAAAAACGACTTGTAAAAAAAATGGTCGGCGGGGACGCCGACCATGGACAATATTCATATATATTTTCTCAGCACTCAGCACACAGTACCCAGCACTTATTTCTTCTAACTCTCCACCATCGCCCCATGGCAATTCTTATATTTCTTACCACTACCACAAGGGCAAGGATCATTACGACCCACTTTTACTTCTGCTCTTATGGGCTGCACTTTTTCGGGCTGGCGCGGTGCCTGTGCTCCGCTGCCATCACCACCTGTATGTGATGAAACAAATTCATCTTTAGAGGTTTTTAAATTGCTCAATTCAGATTTTACCGGCGCTCTTGCTTCACGAACATTAGCTGAATCCTTAATGGCAATCACTCCCTGAAATAAGAATGACATTGTATCACGGTTGATTTCAGCCAGCATCTTTTTAAATAATTCAAAAGACTCAAACTTATAAATCAACAATGGGTCTTTTTGTTCGTACACGGCACCTTGTACAGATGTTTTCAAGTCATCCATTTCACGTAAGTGCTCTTTCCATGCATCATCAATCAGGCTTAAAGTTACGCTGCGTTCGAAAGCATTGACGAGTTCACGTCCATTGGTCTCAAACGATTTTTTAAGATTCGCCAATACCTGTATGGTTCGAATGCCATCAGAAAATGGGACAACGATATTTTCAAAGGAATTGCCCTGGTTTTCATATACATTCTTCAAAACAGGAAATGCCTTTTCGCCAATCGACTTCGACTTGTCTTTATAGTGATCCTGCACATGTGCAAAGACTTTTTCCTGCAAATCATCTTTCTTACCACTGTTAAACTCTTCCTTTGAAAGAGGGCTTTCGATGGAGAAATTTTTGATCAGTTCTAAATTGAAATTTTCAAAATCATTATCTTCTGTATAACCTGTTACCAGATTATCTACAAGATCATATTGCATGTTTTGTAAATCAAGTGCAAGTCGCTCACCATATAAGGCATGACGGCGTTTTTTGTAAATAACTTCACGCTGCGCACTCATTACATCATCGTATTCCAACAAACGCTTACGAATGCCGAAGTTGTTTTCTTCCACCTTACGTTGTGCACGTTCAATGGATTTAGTAATCATGCTGTGTTGTATCACTTCGCCTTCTTCCAAACCCATCCTGTCCATTAACTTGGCAATACGCTCCGATCCGAATAAACGCATAAGACTATCATCCAATGAAACAAAGAATTGTGAAGAACCAGGATCGCCTTGTCGTCCTGCACGACCACGCAACTGTCTGTCAACACGACGTGATTCATGTCGTTCAGTACCAATGATTGCCAATCCACCTGCATTTTTAACACCGGCCCCTAATTTTATATCTGTACCCCGGCCTGCCATGTTAGTGGCTATTGTTACTGTTCCTGCTTGTCCTGCTTCTGCAACTATTTCCGCTTCACGCTGATGTTGTTTTGCATTCAACACATTGTGTTTGATGTTGCGCAACTTCAACATTCGGCTTAGTAATTCAGAAATCTCTACTGACGTCGTACCAACCAATACCGGTCTTCCTGCTTGTGTCAGTTTAACAATTTCATCAATAACGGCATTGTATTTTTCGCGTGTCGTTTTATAAACTAAATCTTCAGCATCATTACGCACCATGTTACGATGAGTGGGAATGGTAACGACATCTAATTTATAGATCTGCCAGAATTCTCCTGCTTCTGTTTCTGCTGTACCTGTCATACCGGCCAGTTTGTGATACATCCTGAAATAATTTTGCAGGGTGATAGTAGCGTAAGTCTGTGTTGCCGCTTCAATCTTTACATTTTCTTTGGCTTCAATAGCTTGATGTAAACCGTCAGAATATCTCCTTCCATCCAATACACGACCGGTTTGTTCATCAACAATTTTAATCTTGCCATCAGCGATAATATATTCCACATCTTTTTCAAAAAGTGTATATGCTTTCAACAATTGATTCACCGTATGAATACGTTCACTCTTGATGGCATAATCGCGCATCATCTCTTCTTTCTTTGCAATTTTTTCCTGCGGTGTGAGTGGTTCGCGATCAATATCTGCTATGAATGAACCTACATCAGGGATTTCAAAAAACTTTGCATCACCGGTATTCGCACCGATTAAATCATTGCCTTTTTCCGACATCTCGATGGAATTATTTTTCTCATCGATAATGAAATACAATTCAGGGTCAACTTTATTCCGCATTTCTTTTCCTTGATCGGCCATGTATGCATTCTCTGTCTTCTGCAGCAATGCACGAACACCCTGTTCGCTTAAGAATTTTATAAGCGCTTTATTTTTTGGTAAACCACGATGCGCACGAAGCAAAGACAATCCCACTTCATCCTCTTTTTCTTTGTTACCGAAATTTTTCTTGGCATCAGCAAGCAAGGTATTCAAATAATTACGTTGTGCATTTACCAATAATTCAATCTTTGGTTTCAATGCAAAAAACTCCTGGTTATCACCTTTAGGCGTTGGGCCGGAAATGATGAGCGGTGTACGTGCATCGTCAATCAATACAGAATCGACCTCATCAACAATAGCAAAATGATGTGGGCGTTGAACAATATCTTCAGGATTACGTGCCATGTTATCACGCAGGTAGTCGAAACCAAATTCATTGTTCGTACCATAAGTGATATCGGCGAGATATGCTTTTCTTCTTTCCGGAGAATTGGGCTGATGCTTATCAATACAATCAACACTCAATCCTAAAAATTCAAAAAGTGGACCGTTCCATTCACTGTCGCGCTTAGAGAGGTAATCGTTTACTGTAACGATATGCACACCGCGACCCGCAAGGGCATTCAGATAAATCGGTAGTGTTGCCACCAATGTTTTTCCTTCACCTGTTGCCATCTCAGCAATTTTTCCCTGATGCAATACTGTTCCACCAATGAGCTGAACATCATAATGCAACATGTCCCAGGTTACGGGAATACCGGCTGCCATCCAGGAATTTTTATAAGTGGCTTTATCACCATCGATGATTACACTGGTTCGTTTAACAGAAATATCACGATCCAGTTGATTGGCTGTAACCTCTAAAGATTCTTGTTCTTTAAAACGGCGCGCTGTTTCCTTTACAACTGCAAAGGCTTCAGGTAAAATTTCCAATAAAACTTCTTCCGTTTTCGTATTGCGTTCTTTCTTCAACTCATCAATGCGGGAGTACAATTTTTCTTTCTCCATCATTTCCATGTCAGGCTCATTTTCAGCCTGGTTGGTCAACTCCTCCAGTTCTTTTTCAATATCAGCGATAAAATCATTGATGGTGTTTTTAAAATCTATGGTCTTTTGGCGCAACTCATCATTGCTCAAGGAGGCCAGATTCTCATAAAGTGGATTGATTTTATCGGTCAAAGGAATAACTTCCTTCATATCACGGTCAATCTTGGTTCCGAAGAATCCTTTCAGGGTTTTGTTAAAAAATTCAAACATGGGGTATTATTAGGTTTTAGTATCGAGTATTGGGTATTGGGTATTGAGTATCTAGTATCAAGTATCAAGACAAAAGACAGCAGCAGTTTTTCTCCGAACTCCGAACTATTGACTCCTGACTAACCAGCAAAGGTAGGTTTTTTAGAGGAGGTTTAATTGTAGGAATTATTCGTTTTCTGAGTTGGAAAACCTTAACAAGTTTCGTGCTTTTTATGGTGAGTGGAATAATTGAGTGAAAAATGGCAGTATTTGAAATGAGAATGATAAAAATGCTGACAAAATTGAGTTAGATGTCAGGCTGAAATGGCTTTATGAACACTTTGCTGAAAACTATCATGGGAAATCTCCCTCATTCCCCGATGTCATTTTAATAACTTCGCCCCTTAATTGATCGTTATGGAAGGAAGGATACAATCGGCTTTGATTTCTGTTTTTAATAAGGAAAACCTGGAACCGATTATTGAAAAATTAAAAGAATTGAATGTAACGATGTATTCAACCGGCGGCACCCGGACTTTTATTGAAGAATGTGGTGCTGATTGCGTTCCAGTGGAGGAAGTAACGGGCTATCCATCCATTCTGGGCGGAAGGGTAAAGACGTTGCATCCCAAAATATTCGGTGGCATTTTAGCCAGGCGGGATCACAATGAAGACCTTTCTCAATTATATGAGTATGAAATACCTTTATTTGATTTAGTGATTGTTGACCTTTATCCATTTGAAGAAACAATAGCAAAGGGAGGTTCACAGGTTGACATTATTGAGAAGATCGATATTGGAGGGGTGAGCCTTATTCGCGCAGCTGCTAAAAATTTCAATGATGTTATGGTTATTCCTTCGCGCAATGAATATTCTTTTTTGTTGAACGTACTGTCGCAACAGGCCGGCATTGGCACGTTGGCGCAGCGGAAGCAAATGATGGTGCGTGCTTTTGAAGTTACATCAGGATATGATTCCACTATTCAGCGTTATTTCTCAGGAAGTAAATCTGTCGCACTTCGCTATGGAGAAAATCCGCATCAGCAAGGTGTTTTTCATGGTAATTTAAATGATTTGGTAGAACAGTTGCATGGAAAAGAACTCAGCTACAATAACCTCTTGGATATTGATGCAGCGATTGCATTAATCAATGATTTTAAGGAACCGGCATTTGCTGTAATCAAACACAATAATGCCTGCGGATTGGCAACGGATGTTGATTTGCTTTCCGCATGGAAAAAAGCATTGGCTGCTGATCCTGTTTCTGCATTTGGTGGAATCATCATTACCAATAAAGCGGTTACCAAAGCAATTGCGGAAGAGATTAACAAACTCTTTTTTGAAGTGATGATAGCACCGCAATTTGATGCTGATGCATTAACTATTTTGAAAGAAAAGAAAAACAGAATCCTTCTTAAATTAAAACCATTCAGCTATCCGGAAAAACAATTCAGGTCGTTATTGACCGGAACGTTGGAGCAAAGCCGCGATGTAAAAACTGTTGTTGCTGAAGATTTAAAAACCGTTACAGAGAAAAAGCCTACTACAACGCAGATCAATGATCTTTTATTTGCGAATAAGTTGGTAAAACACAGTAAATCGAATGCCATCGTATTGGTAAAAAACAATCAATTAATAGCCAGCGGTGTTGGACAAACATCACGTATTGATGCTTTGAAACATGCCATTGAAAAAGCAAAGATTTTTGATTTTGATTTGAGAGGAGCGGTGATGGCATCAGATGCTTTTTTTCCTTTTGATGATTGTGTTACCATTGCCCATGAAGCAGGAATTGCAGCCATCATCCAGCCGGGAGGTTCACTGCGTGATGCTGATTCAGTGAATGCCTGTAATAAATATGGAATGGCTATGGTAATTACAGGGTTTAGGCATTTTAAGCATTGATGCTTATTGTCAATCATTGGAACAGGAATTAATTCCTGTTCTAAGCAGCGTAATTCCAAATCTGTTTATCAGAGGCTTTTTGGAGCGAAAATTCATTGACATGATTTGCTTCAGGAAATAATTCCCGCAATAATTTGACAACTCGAAATGAAATGTTTTGATCGAAAAGTAATTTCACGAAGCAATTCTTATTTTATGTTCTCTGTCTGCTGCATAGGCCAACGCAGCCTTAACATCTTCATCCGTTAATTCAGGATAATCTAATACAATATCATTTGTAGTCATTCCTGATGCAAGCCAACCTAGAACGTCATAAACAGTGATTCGCAAACCTCTAATGCAAGGTTTTCCAAATCTTACCTGTGGATCTATTGTTATGAATTCTGAATAGTGTTTCATGCAACTAAAATAGGAAATAAAAGGCTATGATGGAAATGGGTTGATTTTGAGGCATTACCATTAAAATTTGGCAAGTATAATATGATGAAAACACTTAATGCCCTGGTAAATCTTATTCTAAGAAACTTATAATAGACATGATCTGCATTACCAATTTCAAGGCACAAGTCAAGCAACACAAAGGCTGCGCGCTAAGCTTAGGCCAGAGAGAGAAAGATGACTTGTGCCTTGCATATCATTCAGCAAGCATGATATTGCGAAAATCGTTAATGCCCTGGCAAATCTTATTCTAAAGAAACTTTTCTATAGACAGAATCTTCATTACTGATTGCAAGGCACAATTCAAGCAACACAAAAGCTGCGCGATAAGAATGCGCCAGAGGGAGCCTTACAATAGCCTTTTTTGGTTAGTTTTTATTGTGTTTTAGCAATTTGCATGTTAAACTTTCATGATTCGTACTTGCTTTTACAATGTATAAACCATCTGGCAATTCAGTGATATCATAAATATTCGACTGATGGGTATTATTTTTAAAAGATAGTACTTCTTCTCCAAAAGTATTAGTTAAAATTATTGATTCAAAAATTGGTTCGTTTTGATTTGAAATTGTTAATGAAAACTTATTGCTACATGGGTTAGGGTAAACCAATAATGCTTTTTGAACACCGTGCTGTTCAGTCAAACCAATCGTCAAAGTATCACAAATACTTCCTACAAGTGGACCTAAATCATAGTTAGGGTTATTGGGTAAACCATAATAAGTTCTTGCGCCACCTAAATAAAAACTAAATGGCTGAAAATCGCAAGCTGTTCCTATGTTATTAGGTTGATTGATGACACTTAAATGGGTGTTGTATAAATTGTATACTGTATCAGGGTATGGGAAAAAAAAAGTACCATCGCTCCACATACTACTCCAATATATTTTACCATCAGGAGCCAATTGTAATTTCCCTTGTAATGCTGACCCACTTCCGGTTGAGGTAAGAGAACCAATATAAAGTTCTGTAGACAGTATATTAGAACTGCTTAAATCATATTGATATAAATCAGGAGACACATTATCTGTTGATATATATAATAGACTATCATTAGGCGAAATTGCTGACCCAAAAACAGGGAAAGGGTTTGTTGTACTAACTGCTTTTATATTAATGTGATTACTAAAAAGACCAGTGCATCGGTCAAAATCAAAATAATCAATTAAACCATTAATATTTTGAAATACAGATTTTGAGCCATTACTGTTAAATAACAATTGCCCAAGGTCAGTATTGTTCAAATTACCAATTCCCTGGACAAAAGGTCCAATAATTCCTCCTGGTACAATCAAATAACTAATAAAATAATTATTAGGACCAAGTGCCGAAAATCCTGATGGCCTGCAAAAAAGCCACCAATCACGACCATTACCATGTTTAATGGCAGTTAAACAATCTGTCATGACGTAGCCCCCCCCCGAAAAATACAAATTAGAATTCTTCTGTATGACTGAACCAAGCCCGCTATTTAAACTCATATCAATGATACTGGAAAATATGCCAGTACCTGATCCAGATGAAGGTATGGAAAACAAATAATACAAATTAGTATCTCCTGGGTCTGGCACAATCGCCATTTCATGATACCAGGCTTCACCAATTATACTATCACCATTATGCATCAGCTGGTGTGTACTGTTAAAGACTACCCCCAATGGTCCCTGTCCCAGTTGCCATTGCGGAATATATAATGTTTGCGCATAAAATTGTAACAGTCCATTTTTGTCGCCAATACTCACAGATGTTCCACGCCCTTTAAATGCTGATTTAAAAAACTGAGGTTGTTGCGGATTTGTCCAGTCTATACCAGCACTGTCGCCAAAGCACCAAATTGAATTTCGGTTTTGTGCGTTGGTTAGTATTGAAAGAAATAAAAATAAAAAAACGAATTTTATTTTCATGAAATAGGAAGGGGTGTTACGAATAACACCCCTCCAGTATTTTATTTTAAAACACTAATTTTAATAATTGCTCCTGACTCTTTTTGAATAAAATAGCATCCGTTTTCCAAGGCAGATAAATCAACTTGTCCATTATTTACTTTCTTGTTCATTAATATCCTACCAGACGCATCTTTTACTAAAATAGTTGCATTTTCCATAGCTGACAAATTAATTTTGCCACTTGTTGGGTTTGGATAAGCTAATGATTGCTTTTCATTCATGGGATTATATGAAACCCTTAGATTTTCACGCACATCATCAATTTCTAAACCTAACAATGCTCTGGCCATGAAAACTGCATCGCCTCCATACCACGCGTTTTGGCAGGCAATTCCTGATAATTCAATGATTTCCTCTTCGTTAAATTCAGAATTTTCCTGTATTTGATTTGCTATGTACAGTTCGCAAACACGTTTCATATTAAATTCAACGTTATTCTCTGTTACAATTTCATTTAATGCGTAAGTGGATGAATCCCATTGCTCGTTATTTATAAGCTCAGTTAACCTCCTAAAACGGCCTGTATTCCCTGCATCTTCTGTGCTATAATAACTCTGTAATAAATAAGAATTAGTCATTAGATTAGGATATTCATGTAATACATTGTAAACATACCACTTATCTAACTGGCGACTTTCATCGGGATAAATTTCATAAACGTTTTGATTTCCAACTACTCTTTCTAACGCCTCTATATCATTAATTACAAATTCGCAAGGCGCACAGTAATTAGCGCAAGGAGGAACTCCAGTTGCATTAGACAACGGGAAAAACTTATTTGCCAATGTAGAATTAAAAGGTATTGGTTCGTAAGAGGAAATCCCACTGCCTCTGTAATACCAATCCAATTTACCACTGCTCGTACTAACCAAATTCAAATTTCCATCAATTTTATAGTTAGTGATCCCATCCCATTCATTATCCCATGCATTAGTGCCGCTTCCTTGTGTTGTCATACTGGCTTGTTCCAAATATGTACCTGTTGTGCAATCATAAATCAAATTACAACGGAAATCCGTGGTATTGCAATTAGCTACCAACCGAACTCCAGTACCGTAATTACTAACTACATTATCCCTTACATCCATAAACCTTGTCGCCTTAAAAAGAATGCCATATAATTTATCCGGCCTGTCATCGCTATTTCTTGTAAGGTGATTGTTACTTACGAGAGCCTTATGGCAGTTCTGCATCCATATCCCGTGATGTCCTTTACCATTGTTAAAATACGAAGCCGGCTATGAAAAATCGATTGTGTTCTCTTTTACATGTGTAAAACCACTATATGTTAAAGCTGAATTATTAATACTGCTTAAATATATTCCAATACGACTATCACTAATTGTATTGGTTGAAATATCAATGGTGTTTTCCATCAAAGATGGGTTTGTAACATAAATAGCAGTATGACTGAAATTGTTTAAAACACTTCCGTAGAAATTAGATGACATTATATTTCGGAAAATACTTATATTACTGTATTGGGAATTTTCAATTGTGATTCCTCTTCGAAAGTTTGTAATTTGTGGATTATCATTAATACTTATATCGCTGTATTTGCACCCCTTGATATTTATTGCATTCATTACCCTATTTATAGTATTATTTTCAATAATTATTCCTCCTGGACCCTGACAACCTGTTAAATCGATTGCATTTATAGCATCTTCATAAAAATTATTTCTAATACTTATTGGTTGATAAGAATTGCTGAGCATTTTAATAGCTGTTTCTGTTGTAGATATAAAACTGTTGTTAAGAATATTTGTTGGAATTCTGTTCTTAACATAAATTCCAGTTCTACAATTATTAAAGTTGTTGCTTATAGAGGGAGTTCCGACATCAAGACTGACAGGAAAAGCATAACTTGAGTTGGTTTCGGCATAAATAGCACATCCACTTCCAATAAGTGAATTATAGCTGCCATTTGGTTGAACATTATTGAAATTGCAATGTGAGATTATTCCGATACATCTATCCAAAATAATTCCAGCATTGATGTTTTGAAAACTACTAACTACTTCAGGAATATCTAAATTAAAATTTCTAACTCTTGACAAATAAATACCCGCATAAGTTTTATGATCAATAGGTGGTGGAGTTTGACCTAAATAATTATCTACCAATAATTGTTGGCCATCGAAAATACAATCTCTTATTGTCAAATTGAGAAAATGTGATGGTGTATTAGGGTAAGCAAAATCAGGGGTTATAACAGAAATATAATTTCTATAAAATTCTGCTCCGTCCAATACTACAGGGTTTTTAATCCCAGTTTTTACCGCAAATTGAGCATCCATAACAACAGAATTGAATATTTCAAGATGTACTTGTTCACCTGGGCTGGCATCAATACCTTGCCACATCTTTTTTGGAGAGCATGTATTCATACTTTCAAATATACAGCCATTCGTAATTGAAATGCCTGAACTTGGATTTGAAGAAGGCACACTTATTATTGAGCCGGGGCCCATATAAACATGACATTTGTTAAATATTACTCTTGCAGTTCCAGGAATCAGAAAAACCCCTTGAATGTTAAAGTCCGTGTTTGAAATTGTATAAGTGGTAACACCAACGAAAGTAGAAGAAGTAACAGAACCAGCAGGTAAAAGATTTACTAATGTAGCAGGATTAGTCAAATCTGCGATATTCGCTACAGTGTTGGGAACAGATGAACAGCAGGGTTGTACAATATAAGTAGAGGAACAAGCGCCACCAAGCCATGCTGCTGTTATCGTGTGTGAGACTGAAGATGCAGCACCAATCCAGTTTACTACTAAATTATTATTAACTATTGAGTAGGATGAACCTGAAATTGCAGGTGCAATGCTCCATGTAATTGTATTGCCATTAACTGGAGACATGCTGTATATCGCATTAGAAGAACACATACTAAGAGGTCCGGTAATTTCAAAGGGGCATGTTTGCGAAAAGGCGGTGGACGTGAAAAATGATAAAAAGCAAATCAACAATAAAAAATTAAACTTGTAGCCGAATTTAACGAAAGTAGTGTTTCTGTTTTTTTTCATGTGTTTTTTATTTAAAAGGTGAAATTGATAGTTAAAAGGATTTATCGAAGGTAGAAAATAATTTCTATTTATAGCATATATGCTATAAGCAATCTTCCGTTCAAATTGCTTCTTCGACCTGTGAATTTCAGGGAAGAGAAGTTTTTAAAGGGTTTCGCTAAACGACTGAAGGAATTGCGCGCCATAAAAAAGATGACGCAAGAGGATCTAGCCTATACCTCCGGAATTAGCCTTTCCCAAATTGCAAGGATTGAAACCGGTAAAATCAACCCTACCATTTGTACAATTAATGTTATTGCCAAAACGCTGAAGGTTCATGCAAAAGACTTGCTTGATTTTTAAATTTTAAGCGTTTATCCAATACCCTCCTTTTATGGTTTTGATCTGAATTGATCATTTCAATATACTTTAGCGCTTTCTACAAACGTGAAAAAACACCGGGCCTACTCCTTTCTCAGAAGATTATATATAGCCATTGGCTTAATTCTTTTCAATATATTCTTTGGTGTTGTTGGGTTTATATTGATTGATCATCAGTCGCCAGGTGATGCCATTTATTCCACTATTGTTATCCTTTCCACTGTTGGGCTTGGCCTTTCCAGGGAGCTTACTGTGCCCGGCCGTTGGTTTGTCGTAGTTTTTATTCTCCTCAGCATCGGTATATTTGCTTACGCAGTTTCAGTGGTCACTTCTTATATCATGGAAGGCGATCTTCAACGTTATCTAAGGGTCAGAAAAGTGAAAAAAGAAATAGATAAATTATCAGGACACGTTATCGTTTGCGGCTACGGACGCAACGGTCAGCAGGCTTGTGAGCAGCTACGCACACATCAGCAATCTTTTGTAGCGATTGAGTCCAACCCTCAGCTGGCTGCCGATTTAAGAGAGCATCATAAGCATGTATTGCTTATTGAAGGCAATGCCACGCATGATGAAACATTGATTGAGGCAGGTATTAAAAATGCACGTGCATTAATCACCACCTTGCCCAATGATTCTGAAAATGTTTTTGTGGTGCTTACGGCAAGAGAACTAAATCCGAAACTGAAAATCATCAGTCGTGCTTCTGAAGATTCCAGTGATAAAAAATTGAAACGTGCCGGTGCCGATAACGTTATCATGCCCGATAAAATAGGAGGTACGCATATGGCTACCTTGGTAACACGCCCTGATGTTCTCGAATTTCTTGATTTTATCACCGGTAGAATTAATATCCGTCTGGAGGAGATTTTATATAATAATTTGAGTGACCGGTTGAAGGGAAAAACCATTCGGGAGTTGGAAATCCGTAATAAAACAGGAGCCAATATTGTAGGCTTTAAAACAAGCGACGGAGAATACATCATCAATCCGGAGCCTGATACGGTAATGAAACCTGATGCTAAGCTTTTCGTTTTAGGAACGCAGGATCAGGTTACCAAGTTGTTGGAAGTATTGTCCTCATAAATTATTTCTATGAAATTTTTAATCACCGGCTCCAATGGCTTATTAGGCCAAAAAATCATTTACGATTTATTGCACCGTACCGGACAGGAGATCATTGCTACTTCCAAAGGGCAGAACAGGATTTCACAAAAAGCAGGATATTTATATGAGCCTTTAGACATTACTGATGAAAAAGCAGTGATGCAGTTGGTGCAGCATCATCAACCCGATTGCATTATCAATACTGCAGCAATGACCAATGTTGATGCTTGTGAGCTGGATAAGGAAGGGTGCAAAAAAATCAATATTGATGCAGTAAGTCATTTGGCAAATGCAGCAGAAAAGGTGGGCGCACATTTTATTCATCTTTCCACCGATTTTGTTTTTGACGGACTTAACGGACCATACAAAGAAGAAGACGCTCCCAATCCATTAAGTTATTATGCCTGGAGTAAGCTGGAGTCGGAAAAAATAGTGCAGGAAAGTAAAGTAGGTTGGGCCATCCTTCGTACCATTATAATATATGGAGTAGTTGACGATGCAGAAAGAAGTAATGTGGTGTTATGGACAAAAAGTTCATTGGAACAACATAAGCAGATCAATGTCATCAGTGACCAGATTCGTTCCCCGACTTTAGCTGAAGATCTTGCTGATGCTTGTATTAATGCAGGGTTGAAGCGAGCCAATGGCATATATCATGTCTCCGGAAAAGAGACGATGAGTATTTTGGATATAGCTTATTTCGTGGCGGATTTTTTTAAATTGGATAAGTCTTTTATCAATCCCGTTACGACGGCAGAACTCAATCAGGCAGCCAAAAGGCCGTTGGTCACCGGTTTTATTATTGATAAGGCGATCAGGGATTTGGATTATCAGCCTCATTCTTTGGAGGAAGGTCTTGCAATTATTGAAGAGCAGCTGAGGAAGAAAGTTGGCAGTTAAAAAAGCAGCAGCTGCAGTAGGCCGTTTTCTCCCGATGGCTATCAAGATTGTAGTTGGCATTGTATCCTTTTTTTGTCATGCTGACCCCGAGACCTCGGGGGAAGCATCTCAAATACATCCTCTGAGGATATTTGCTCATTTGGTTGATATTTTATTTTCACTTGATAATTGTAAGATTCTTCACTAGCGCCTAAAGGCTTGTTCAGAATGAGAAGAGGTAAATTTTTCCACGTTGTCATGCTGAGGAACGAAGCATCTCACATACATCCGCTGAGGATATTTGCTCATTGGGTTGATATTTTTTTTTCACATGATATTCGTGAGATTCTTCACTAGCGCCCCAAGTACTCGGGGCTTGTTCAGAATGACAAAAGGGGTTAGCGTTTTAAACTCAAAACCCTAAACTCAAAACCTTTTTCCCTGATTTTCAAACGCTTTTCTCCCAAGAAGGCCTTAAAAGAGCTACCTTTGCCGACTAATTATTAACAAATGCTATCATTTAAAGAACTTATTTCTGACGAAAAGGTGCTAAAAGCGCTGGATGAACTGGGATTTGAACATCCCACACCTGTTCAGGAACAAGCAATTCCACAATTATTAACCGGGCAGCGCGATTTTATCGGCCTGGCACAAACAGGAACCGGTAAAACAGCCGCTTTCGGTATTCCATTAATTACTTTATTGGATTTCTATTCACCTGATGCACAGGCACTCATCCTGGCGCCAACCCGGGAGTTATGCGTTCAGATCACCAACGACCTTAAAAAATACAGCAAGTTTATGCCTGCCGTTAATATTGTAGCGGTTTATGGTGGAGCAAGCATTGATACACAGATTCGTGCCATCAGAAAAGGAGCACAGATCATTGTTGCAACCCCCGGAAGGTTAATCGACCTGATCGGAAGGAAGGCCATTAAATTGCAGACCGTTCAATTTATCGTTCTTGATGAAGCGGATGAAATGCTGAATATGGGATTCCAGGAAGATATTGATGAGATATTAAGTCATACTCCGGAAGAAAAAAAGGTCTGGTTGTTTTCAGCGACGATGCCACGTGAAGTACGTGCCATTGCGAGCAATTACATGAGCGATCCTTTTGAATTAACGGTTGGACGTAAAAATGAAGGCGCAGAGAATATTGAGCATTTTTATTACGTAATGCATGAGCGCGACCGTTATGCCGCTTTGAAAAGAATACTGGATGCTGAACCGGAAATTTTCGGAATCATATTCTGCCGTACTAAAATGGATACGCAGCATGTTGCTGAGAATTTAATGAAGGACGGATACAATGCCGATGCCTTACATGGCGATTTAAGTCAGCAGCAACGTGATAAAGTAATGGGGCGTTATCGTCAGCGTGTGTTACAATTATTGGTAGCTACCGATGTTGCAGCAAGGGGCATTGACGTGAATGACATTACGCATGTTATTCATTATAATTTACCTGATGAATCAGAGAACTACACACACCGCAGTGGAAGAACAGCGCGTGCAGGGAAATCCGGTGTTTCTATTGCTTTGATCAACATTCGTGAGCAAGGAAAGATTCACCAGATCGAGAAGAAAATAAATCGTAAATTTCATTTAGGAAAAATACCAACAGCTGTTGATGTTTGTGAACAACAACTCTCGAATCTTGTAAAAAAGATAAGAGGCGTAGAGGTTAATGAAAAAGGAATTGCAAAATATTTAACTCCTGTTTTAACAGAGTTGGAAGATATGAGCAAGGAAGACTTGATTACTCGTATTGTAAGCATGGAGTTTAATCGTTTCTTAGAATACTACCGCAATGATGCCGATCTGAATGTTGACCTGGCACACCAGGGACGAAGTGCAGGCAGCAGAATGATGGAAGGCGGAGGATATCGCAGTACAGAACCAAGGTTGTTTATAAATTTAGGTTCTGTTGATGGTTTCGACAAGTTTATGATGATGGATTATGTGAAAGAAGTTGGTTCACTTACCAAAACAGAAATAGGAAAGGTTGATGTAAAAGGGGTATTCTCTTTTGTAGAAGTGCCTCAAGATAAATTACAAGCGGTAATGGAATCTTTCCGTGGTGAAATATTTAAAGGTCGCCAGGTTCGTACAGAAATCAGTGGACAGGAGAAAGGAGCATCATCGCGCAACCGTGATGGTGGATCACGATCAGGTGGCGGCGAATCTTCAGGAAGAAGATCTTTCGGTGGCGAGTCATCAGGAAGAAGATCATCTTCATCACCTCGTCCACGCAATAAATATGGAGACAAAGGCAAAAGTGGCGGCGGTGATTTTAAACCCAGGGAGCGAACTGAAGAAGGTGCGAAATCCTGGGGGAAGAAACGCTATTGATGAATATTCTGACATCAGGTGACAACACCCGATGTAGGAAAGTGACAACACCCGATGTAGGGGTTAAGATATTGATCATTATCCCCGCATCAAGTGAATAATACTAATGGTGCAGATTTTTTTACCGCAGAGAACGCAAAGTTTAACGCATAGGGCGCAGAGTTAATTTCTCTGCGCCTTTTGCGTTTTTCTTCTTGGTGCTCTTTGCGTTAATTTTTTTTTTCTTAGTGCCCTTTGCGGTAAAAATTGAAACATTAATGCTTTAGAAATGCTTTAAGTCAAACAATAAATTAAACGCACTTTCTATTGATCGCAAGCCAAATGCTTTCATTATTAGACGCCTCGTTACAAACGAGGAGGAGGTTGAGAAATAAAAAAACCGTCCTGCATTACAGGACGGTTTTTGATTAAATATAATTTGTCAGCGACTATTTTTTCAGATTACTTTTCTTGTCAAGATCAACAACAATTGGTGTTGCTATGCAGATGGAAGAGTAAGTTCCGATTACGATACCGATCAACAAGGCGAAAGCAAATCCGCGGATTACATCACCACCGAAAATAAAGATGGCCAACAATACGAAGAAGATCGTTAATGAGGTGTTGATGGTACGGCTTAAGGTTGCATTCAAGGCATTATTGATTACCGTTTTATGCTCCATATTCGGATGGATATTCAAGTATTCACGAATCCTATCGAATACCACCACGGTATCAGTCATGGAGTAACCCATTACGGTAAGCACGGCAGCGATAAAGTCCTGGTTGATCTCCAGTGTGAATGGAAGGATACCATTAAAGATGGAGTAAAATGAAAGTACAACAAGAACGTCGTGCAACAATGCCACTGTAGCACCCAATCCATATTGCCATTTACGGAAACGGACTAATATATATAAGAACATCAGTGCACAACCAAATAAGATACTCCAGACAGCTGATTGTCTAACATCATCAGCAATTGTTGGTCCTACTTTTTGAGAGCTGATTACTTTCTTCGCGCGAAAATCTTCTTTAGAAATACTTCCCTCGTAGAACTTACTTAATCCTGTATAAAGCTGATCTGCTACTTTGGAATCCGCTACTTCACCATTTTCACTGATCATATAATTAGTGGTGATTTTGTAACGGTTATTGGTTCCGAAAGTTTTTACATCAGGAGCCTGTACAAAAGGAGCAGCTAATGCTTCGCGAATTTCATTGGAATGAATTGATTTGTCGAATTGAACAACATACGTTCTTCCACCTTCAAAGTCAACACCGAAGTTCCAGCCTTTGGTAACGATAGAAATGATACCGCCAATGATAATGATGGAAGAGAAGATGTAATATGATTTACGCTTTCCAACAAAATCAATGTGAATATTTTTGAAAGCATTTTTAGAGAAATTATTCCAAAGTTTAATGCTCTTATTGTTATCCAGTCTCCATTCAAATATTAAACGGGAGATAAAGATGGCGCTGAACAATGAACACAAGATACCAATGATCAAGGTGGTTGCAAATCCTTGTACCGGTCCGCTACCGAATGTATAAAGAATGATACCTAATAACAAGGTCGTAACGTTAGAGTCAATGATCGATGGTAATGCATGTTTGTAACCATCAGCTACAGCCAGCCTGATTCCTTTTCCTTCTCGAAGTTCTTCACGGATACGCTCAAATATCAGAATGTTGGCATCCACCGACATACCAATAATTAAGACAATACCGGCAATACCGGGCAGCGTAAGTACTGCACCAAGTGATGCAAGAACACCCATGATAAAGAAAACGTTGACAAACATGGTTACGTCAGCAACACCGCCTGCATTATTGTAGTAGATCACCATATAAATCAACACCACTAACAATGCTACGATGAAAGAGAGTAAACCATTCTGAATTGCTTCCTGACCTAAAGAAGGACCTACTACCGCTTCTTCAATGATTTTCGCAGGAGCAGGAAGTTTACCGGTCTTTAATAAGTTAGCTAAGTCATCAGCATCCTTCACATCAAAATTCCCGGTGATGGAACTGTTACCACCGGCAATTTCACCTTGCACAGTTGGATAACTGTAGACGGCATCATCAAGAACAATGGCGATGGAATGACCGATATTATCATGCGTCAAACGTTTCCAGGTTTGCGCCCCTTCAACATTCATTTGCATGTTTACTTCATAACTGTTTTTAAATTGCGCAACATCTTTATTGGCATTGGTAATTACTTTACCATCTAAAGGAGCTTCACCATTACGTGTAGTTACTTTAACTCCGATTAATTCCAATGTTTGTGAATCCTTTGTTCGTGGCTTAACAGTCCAAAGTGCTTTAAAGTTCTTTGGCAACAATAATTTAATGTCGGCACGATTTAGGAAAGAATTAACAAGTGGAGTGTCTTTAATTAAAGTAAATCCGATGATGGGCATTTTATCCACAGAATTTTTCTGATCCTGCGTTTGTACCTGGAAGTCGGCAGGAATTAAATAAGCGAAGAGTGGATTTTCTTTAGAAAACTCTTCAAAGGTCTTTTGTCCTGCTTTGGAAGTGTCTTTGGCAGCAGTATCAGTTCCCATTTTTGCCAGCAAGTCACCTTTCTTAGTAGAGTCAGCTACCGTTTTGGTAGTATCGTTAATTGCTATTGACGAAGAATCACTTTTCAGCACAGCTATAGAATCTTTCTTTAAAGATTTTTCAGCAGCCAGTTTCTTATTTACTTCCACAAGGTTTTTTGCGAGGTCGCCAAAGCTATAGGTCTCCCAAAATTCCAATTTTGCAGTTCCCTGAAGGAGTTTGCGAACACGCTCCGGTTCTTTCACACCGGGTAATTCGATTAGGATACGTCCATTGTCCAATTGCTGGATGTTTGGCTGAGCGACACCGAATTTATCAATCCTTGTACGGAGGATGTTATACGAACGGCTGATGGCCGATTTCGCCTCATCGTCAATAACTTTTAAAACCTGGTCATTCGTAGAATTGAAGTTGATACGATCCTGAAGATCAACCGTAGTAAATACCGCAGCCATCTTAGCATTCGGATCAATTTCTTTGAAAGCCTTACCAAACAGCGTAACGAAATCCTGTTGGCTGTTTTTCTGCATTTCTGAAGCCCGGTCAATAGCTTTATTGAAAGTAGGATCAGTGCTATGGTTGGCCATTGTGCGGATCAGGTCAACAACAGAAACCTCCATTGTAACGTTCATACCACCTTTAAGGTCAAGGCCCAGGTTGATCTATCTTTCCTTGCACTCTATATATGTGTAATCCTTGATGCCGAGATTGTAAACGCCTTTAGTGGCCATGGAATCGAGATAAGCTTTTTCCTTTTTCTCATCGCCTTTGGAAAATTTCCTGGCATTATTTTCTACGCTGCGTGTTAC